>NZ_JARAYQ010000410.1:0-4946 GCF_033794505.1 Streptomyces sp. MB09-01
CCGCGGCGACGAACGCTCCGGCCCACCGCGGTCCTCAGGCGCAGGGCCGGAGCGTTCGTCGCCGCGGCCTGCGTCGCCGTCGCAGCGGCCTTCGGCGGACTCGCCGCGTACCAGTACCAGCAGGCCGAACAGGCCCGTACGCAGGCTCGGCAGGCCACCCGGCAGGCCCAGGAGCTGGCCGCCGTCATGGCCGCCCCCGACGCCCGGACGGTGCACGGACGCACCAGCACCGGAGCCACCACCTCCGTGACCACCTCGGCACTGCGCGACCAGGCCGTCTTCGTCAGCAGCGGCCTGCCCGCCCCTCCCGCCGGCAAGACCTACCAGCTGTGGTTCGACGACCACGGCACCAAGCGCTCCGCCGGCCTCGTCCAGGCCGACGGCGCCGTCGTCATGCAAGGACGCCCCGACAGCGCCCGCGCCGTCGGCCTCACCCTCGAACCCGTGGGCGGCTCACCCGAGCCCACCACCAGCCCCCTGCTGCGCCTCACCCTCGGGCAACCAGACCAGGACGCCGATTCCTCCGATCCATCGGATGAAATGTCTTTTTGACCGTTTTCCAATCCCTCCGGCGGCCGGTACCGAATCCCTTCACGAGCCCCCCTGCGGAAACAGGGGCCGAGCATCCGCTCATTCGTGAAGCAGAAGGAGGTGAGACCCATGACCGTTTCCGTGCGGACCCGCAGCCTTCTCGCGGGCGCGGCCGTGGCCGGCCTGCTCTCTGGCGGCGCCACGCTCGCGGCCACCGGCACGGCCGCCGCCGCTTCGACACCGGCATCGGCATCGGCATCGGCGGCCACTGCTCTGAACGGGGACCGTGACCGTGACCGTGACCGGCACGACCGCTGGGACGACAGGAAGCACCGGTCGGAGCGCCACGAACGCTGCTCGTGGACCAAGGGGCACTGGGCCAAGACGTGGGGCAAGGGCCACTACGAGAAGAAGGGGCACCACGGCACCTGGCACCCCGGCCACTACGACCACCGGGGCCACTGGCACCCCGGCTGGTACGGCCACGGCTGGTCCCAGAACCACTGGGTGCCCGGCCACCACGACACCCACTGGGTGCCCGGACACTGGAACTGCCACAACAAGTGGTAACCCGTTCACCTGGCCCGCAGGGGCTCCGGGCACCGCCCGGAGCCCTCTCGCCTTTCCCGGCAGGCACGGCGGCAACCGCTCGCTCGGGCAGCAAAGCCCGACGGTAACCAGCCCGTGAGTAGACCCGTCCCCCATCTGCCCGGACGCAGGCGGTGCGGGCTCCGCCGCCACCCGCCCGCCGAACCGGTGGAGTTGAACGGCGCGCAGCACGGCTTCACGGTGCACGAGCCCCCTCGTACGGCGCCCTCCCGGCGGTTCCCGCAGGGCGGCCCCGTAGAGCAGCCCCGTAGAGCGGCCCCGTAGAGCGGCCCCGTAGAGCGGCGGCCCGTGGCGCGGGCCCCGCTCCCCCGCGCCGGCGCCGGGCCCCTGTGCGCCGCGGCCGGCCGGGGCCAGTCCGTCCGCGGCCCGGTGTGTCTGCGCGGCCCGTGCGGCCGGGGTCCCTTCAATGGGCAGCCTCCTTACGGAAACGGGCACCGCATGACCTTCTCCGCACTGCACACCCGCCGGTCGGTCCTCACCGGCGGCTTCACCCTGGCCGCCGCGGCGGCACTGCCGCTGGCCGCGGCCGGGCGCGCGCACTCCGCCGCCGACCCGGCCGTCATCGCCTGCGCCACCTGGGGTGCACGGGCCCCGTCCGAGCCCGTCGTCGTCCTGGCCAACCGCCCGGAGCGGATCGTCGTCCACCACACGGCGACGGCGAACGTGACGGACTACTCGAAGCAGCGCGCCTTCGCCCTGGCCCGTGCGATCCAGACGTACCACATGGACGCGCAGGGCTGGATCGACACCGGTCAGCACTTCACCGTCAGCCGCGGGGCCTTCGTGCTGGAGGGCCGCCACAACAGCCTCGCGGAGCTGCGCGCCGGCACCCGCCAGGTGCGCGCGGCCCACTGCGTCGGGCAGAACACGGTGTCGATCGGCATCGAGAACGAGGGCACGTACACCTCCCAGGCCCCGCCGGCGGCGCAGTACGCGATGCTGGCCGACCTGTGCGCCCACGTCTGCAGCCAGTACGGCCTGCCCGCCTCCGAGATCTACGGCCACCGCGACTTCAACGCCACCGCCTGCCCCGGCGACCGCCTCTACGCCCTGCTCCCGGCCCTGCGCAAGGACGTCGCCACCCGCCTCGGCAAGCCCCTGCAGGACCCGGAGGCCGATCCCGAGGCCGATCCCGAGGCCGATCCCGAGGCCGATCCGGAATCGGACCGGGTGTGGGACCTGGTCCGGCAGGCCTCGAACCCGCCGGCCGCGGCCTACGCGGAATACCTTCCGGCAGGCCTCCTGCCCTGACCGAAGGCGGCGCCCGCACCGAACGGCCGGCCCCCGCCGCGATGGGCGGGGGCGGCGCGCGTCAACACCGTGGTCCGCAGCTCATCCTCCGGGCCGGCGGATTCCACGAGACGGGCACGGCAGGGCCGGCCCCGCCCGGAACCCCGTGGATTCGGGGCCCCGGCGTCCATCGGCGCCGGCCCGGGAGCGGATCGCACCTGCCCGCGGCCTGACGCGTGCGCGCAGTGGATCACTTTCGGTGCCAGCATGCCCGGCGAAAGGGGGGCGGCGCGGCGAACACCGCACAGGGACGAGAGGGAGGACCGTGACGCCTCAGACCGTGACGCCTCACACCGTGGCAGCGCAGACCGTGACGCCTCAGACCGTCGCAGCGCAGACCGTGACGCCTCAGGTGGCCGATGAAGCAGCTCAGCCCATTCCGGGGCAGAGCAGGCCGGCCGCCGACGGGCCCGGCGCCGTCCCCGGCGCCGGTGGGCCCGTGGCGGGGGGACCCGACGCGGAACTCCTCGTCGCGGCGTCCGTGCTGCTGGCGGACGCGGCCCTCACCGCGAAGCGGGCCGGTGCGGAACTGACCGGGGCGCTCAGCAGCTGGCGGTTCGGGCTGGCCGCCCTGCGCCGTCCCGGGTGGGCGCTCGGCACGGCGGTGTCGTGCGCCAGGGCGCTGACCAGCCCTCCGGGGCTCGGGTTCGGTCCGAACGGCGGGCTCGCCGGGGAACTGGCCCGGATGGCGGGCAGCGTGACCTACCGCCGGCCGGCCGCGGTGTCCATGGCCGTGGACGCCTTCGCCCTGCGGATCGAGGCAGCGGTGGCCGCGCACCCGAACCTCGGCTCGGCACCGGCGAGGCGGCTCACCGACGCCATGGTGGAGGGCAACCGGTGGGAGGCGCTGCGGGCGCTGCACGCACTGGTCGAGCGGCTGGGCGTGACGCGCGCCCTGACGACCGTCAGCCCGGTGATCATGGAGTTGCTGGCGCTGCTGGGGCTGCTCGACGAGAACCCGGTCAACGACGGCTTCTCCTGGGTGACGCTCGCCGGCGGAGTGCCGACCACGGACCCCTTCCTCGGGCTGCCGAGCTCGCTGCTCGCCCGCCTCAACCCCGGCCCCGGGCGGGCCGAGCGGACCGAGCCGGACTCGATCCTCGCAAAGGTCCTGACGACCTCCCGCAACGACATCGTCAGCTACATCAACGACATCGGTGCGCTCGGCAACCACGGGCTGGTGCTGCTGCGGCGCGTCAAGTGCGCCGACGGCCGCGTCAGGTACGTGCTGCTGCTGCCCGGTACGAGCTTCGTCCTGCCGAGCAACAGCACCCCGCAGGACCTGATCGGCGCGTTCGACGGGTTCCTGCGCTCCGACACGACGTACACGCGCGCGGCGCGGAAGCTGCTGCGGCGGGCGGGGGTGCCGGCCGGGTCGGAGCTGATGTTCGTCGGGCACAGCCTGGGCGGACTGACGGCGATGAACCTGGCGATGGACGTGGAGCTGGCGTCCGCCTACCGGATCACCCACGTGGTCACGCTCGGCTCCCCCATCGACAACAAGCGCCCGGCCGACCACACCACCCAGGTGATCAGTCTGGTCAACAAGCACGACGTGATCCCCATGCTCGACGGGCGCGGGCCCGCCTCCCCCCACGACATCCCCGCCGGCTGGGTCGAACTGACCTGGCTGGACGAGTCCTACGACTATCCGCTGTCGCACGCGCCGCAGGCGTACTCCGACAGCCTGCGCGGGGAGACGGCGCACCACCGGGACCGGGTGAACGAACTGATCAGGGCCTACGACGGCGAAGTCGTCGGGAACCAGCCGTACATGCTGCGTGACAGATGACCGGTGACAGATGACCAGCGACCAGCGACAGCGACCACTGACGAGTGACGAGCGAGCGGCGAGCGCGTGAGCAGCGAGCACGTGAGCCAGAGGGAGAGCGAGCGATGACCTATGCCGACGGCCCGGCGGCGGCGCGGCCCGAGACGGCCTGGCCCCTGGAGAACGTGCTGTTCAGCGCCGCACTGGTGGCCCGGCGGATGCCGTGGGCGGACCTGCCCGCACGCACGCTCGGTCTGGACGCACTGACCCGCGACGGGCTGACGGACCGGCTGATGGCACACCTGAGGAGCGGCCGGGACGGGCGTCCGGTGCGGCTGCGCACCCCCTTCGGGGCCTTCCTCGTACCGCTGACCCGGGCGGACGCCGAGAGCCTGCTGGCCCGTGCCGACGGCGCCGGGGCGCTGGGCGCCCCGACCGCTCTCGCGGCCGACGGGCGCCGGTACGGGCTGTCGCCGCACGTGGTGGCGGCGGGCGACTGGGAGGTGCCGTCGCAAGGCGGCGCCGGCTGGCTGAGCGCCCAGGTGGCCGAGGAGCTCGCTGCGCTGACCGGGGCCCGGCGGGAGGACGGCAGCCTGGGCCCGGACCGCTGGCGGGCCGGCATGCTGCGGCTGAGCCGGCGTGTCGTGCTGGGCGCCGAGGCCGCCGAGGACACCCTGCTGAGCGAGATGGTCTCGGCGGCGGCGGGCGCCGCCGAGACCATCTCGCTCAGCAGGGTGTCCTCGGC
>NZ_JARAYQ010000411.1:0-4882 GCF_033794505.1 Streptomyces sp. MB09-01
CTTTTTGTTTTTTTTTTTTTTTGTCCCGCCGACTCCCCGGTGCTATATCCATTAAGCCTATGGCCGCGTCAGGTGTTTATAAGGGGCAGCGTCCACGGCCCCCGGGCTCCGCCCGTACCCGCCCCTCGATCGCCGGCGGGGCTCACATGACGGCGCTCCGCGCCCGGGGGTCCGGGGGCCGGCCCCCGGCAGCGGCGCTGCAGGCTGCGGGCTACGCCTCGTACGGGCGGGCCCGCCACGGGGCCAGGGCCGGGCGGAGTGCTTCGATGCCGCCCTCGGAGGCCAAGGCGGCGGACAGGGCCAGGACCCCGGTCACCAGCCCGGGATTGCCCAGCTCGCCCGCGAGGATCCCGCGCACCAGGTCCCCGAGAGGAACACGCGCGAGTTCCATGTCCGCCTCCTCCTCGGAGACCTCGTACCGCGCCCCCTCCGCCTCCGCGAGGTCCCGCGCCAGGAAGACCCGTACCGCCTCGTCCGAGCCTCCCGGGGAGGTGAAGAAGTCGGCCAGGACGCGCCAGTCCTCCGCCTTGAGGTGTGCCTCCTCGTACAGCTCCCGCTGGGCCGCGTGCAGCGGGTTCTCCCCCGCCACGTCCAGGAGCCCCGCCGGCAGCTCCCACAGCCGGTGCCGTACCGGGTGCCGGAACTGCCGAAGGACCAGGACCCGCTGCTCCTCGTCGAGGGCCAGCACGCACACCGAGCCGGGGTGCACCTGGTAGTCGCGGCGCACCACCGAACGGTCGGGCATGCGGACCTGGTCGGACTTGACGGACGTCTTCGCGCCCTCGAACGGGGTGCGCGAGGCGACGACCTCCCACGACTCCGGTGTGTCCACGATGTCGTTGCCGATGTCGTTGCCCATGGCCATGGCCGATACCTTCCCGAGAACGCGACAGCCGGGGCACGATCCGTGCCCCGGCTGTCTACGTTATGCGGTCAGGCGCTCACTTCGCGGACTGCTGCCGCTCCACGGCCGCCTTGACCAGGCCCGCGAACAGCGGGTGCGGGCGCGTGGGGCGCGAGCGCAGCTCCGGGTGGGCCTGGGTGGCCACCAGGTAGGGGTGCACCTCGCGCGGGTACTCGACGTACTCGACGAGCTTGTTGTCCGGGGAGGTGCCGGAGAAGACCAGACCCGCCTTCTTCTCCAGCTCGCCGCGGTAGGCGTTGTTGACCTCGTAGCGGTGGCGGTGGCGCTCGTCCACGTACGCCTGGTCGCCGTAGACCTCGCGCACGATGGAACCCTCGGCGAGCTTCGCCGGGTACATGCCCAGACGCATGGTGCCGCCCAGGTCGCCCGCGCCCTCGACGAAGGCCAGCTGCTCCTCCATGGTCGAGATGACCGGGTGCGGGGTGGAGGCGTCGAACTCGGTGGAGTTCGCGTCCTCGATGCCCGCGAGGTTGCGCGCGGCCTCGATGACCACGCACTGCAGGCCCAGGCACAGGCCGAGCAGCGGGATCTTGTTCTCGCGGGCGTAGGTGATCGCGCCGACCTTGCCGTTGACACCGCGGTCGCCGAAGCCGCCGGGCACGCAGATCGCGTCCACGTCGGCCAGCTGCGCCGCCGCGCCCGCCGGGGTCTTGCAGTCGTCGGAGGTGACCCACTTGATCTGGACCCGGGCCTTGTTGGCGAAACCGCCGGCGCGCAGCGCCTCGGTCACCGACAGGTAGGCGTCGGGCAGGTCGATGTACTTGCCGACGAGCGCGACCTTGACCTCGTGGTCGGGGTTGTGGACGCGGTCCAGCAGGTCCTCCCACACCGTCCAGTCGACGTCGCGGAAGGGCAGGTCGAGCTTGCGCACGACGTACGCGTCCAGGCCCTCGGTGTGCAGCACCTTCGGGATGTCGTAGATCGACTTGGCGTCGATGGCCGCGACCACGGCCGCCTCGTCCACGTCGCACATCAGCGAGATCTTGCGCTTGATCGAGGTCGGGACCTCGCGGTCGGCGCGCAGCACGATCGCGTCGGGCTGGATGCCGATGTTGCGCAGGGCCGCGACCGAGTGCTGGGTCGGCTTGGTCTTGAGCTCGCCGGAGGGGCCGATGTAGGGCAGCAGCGAGATGTGCACGACGAAGACGTTGTCGCGGCCGACCTCGTGGCGGACCTGGCGGACGGTCTCCAGGAACGGCAGCGACTCGATGTCGCCGACGGTGCCGCCGACCTCGGTGATGACGACGTCGACGTCCTCGGTCGCCATGCGGCGGATGCGGTGCTTGATCTCGTTGGTGATGTGCGGGATGACCTGCACGGTGTCACCGAGGTACTCGCCGCGCCGCTCCTTGGCGATGACCTGCGAGTAGACCTGGCCGGTGGTGACGTTGGCCGAGCCGTCGAGGTCGACGTCGAGGAAGCGCTCGTAGTGGCCGATGTCCAGGTCGGTCTCGGCGCCGTCGTTGGTGACGAACACCTCGCCGTGCTGGAACGGGTTCATCGTGCCGGGGTCGACGTTCAGGTACGGGTCGAGCTTCTGCATCGTGACCCGCAGACCGCGCGCCTTCAGCAGCGCGCCCAGGCTGGAGGCCGTCAGGCCCTTGCCGAGGGAGGAAGCGACACCCCCGGTGACGAAGATGTGCTTGGTCGTCATGGATTTGGGCGGCATCGCCAAGAGGGGGCTCCCGTGGTCGCGAGGTGAGGTGCGTCCGGCGCCGGCCACCGTCGATCCGGAAGGGTCTCAGGGGGCGCCGAAGCTGCGGTTTCGGGGCTCCTGATTCGCACAGGCAGACCACCGGTCCACGGGGTACCAGCCTATCAGCGCCCGGGCCGGTCCGCCTCCGGCCACGCGGCGTCAGCGACCGGTAGCAGGGCGCCGAAGTGCGCCGGGGCTGCGCGGCGCCTCCTCACCCGTTCGGCCCATCGGCATTCTTCCGCGGCTTAAGGAGATCACTAGGGTGCCGTCATATCCTGCTCGGATATCGCACACATCACCGCCGGGCAGTCCGTCGGACGGCCTAACCGAGCCGATATACGGAATCATGGGCTCAACGCGGAGATCCCCACCCACAGGTGACCGCGCAACCGCGCAATGCAAGCGCCCTTCGGGGCGGACGTGGCCGTTCGACTGGAGATGCAACGTGTCCGGGCGCATCGAGGATTACGCACTGATCGGGGACATGCAGACCGCGGCGCTGGTCTGCCGGGACGGAGCGGTGGACTGGCTGTGCCTGCCACGCTTCGACTCGCACGCCGTGTTCGCGAGCATTCTCGGCACCGAGGATCACGGGTTCTGGCGGATCGGCCCGGCGTATCCGGCCGGCTCCGAGGCCCCTCGTGCCGACCGCCGCCGCTACCGCGGTGACTCGCTGGTGCTGGAGTCGGAGTGGGACACGCCCCGCGGAAAGGTCCGCGTGATCGACTTCATGCCGCCCCGCGAGGACCACGCCCCGCAGCTCATCCGCATCGTGGAGGGCATCAGCGGGCGCGTCCCGATGCGCTCGGCGCTGCGGATGCGCTTCAGCTACGGGCGGGTCGTGCCCTGGGTGCACAAGGTCGACGGGCGCACCGTCGCCGTCGCCGGCCCCGACTCGGTCTGGCTGGACACCGAGGCCCAGACGTACGGCAAGGACCTGACGACGTACTCCGACTTCACCGTCGGACCCGGCGACCGGATGGCCTTCAGCATCAGCTGGCAGCCCTCGCACAAGGGCGCGCCGGAACTCCCCGACGCCGGGGCGGCCCTGGAGTCGACCACCGAGTTCTGGCGCGAGTGGGTCGACCAGTGCACGTACCACGGTCCCTACCGGGAGGCCGTGGTCCGCTCCCTGATCACCCTCAAGGCCCTCACGTACGCCCCCACGGGCGGGATCGTCGCCGCGCCGACCACCTCCCTGCCCGAGGAGATCGGCGGGGTCCGCAACTGGGACTACCGCTACACGTGGCTGCGCGACGCGGCCATCACCCTCTCCTCGCTGCTGCGCACCGGCTACCGCGAGGAGGCCCGCGCCTGGCGCGAGTGGCTGCTGCGCGCGGTGGCCGGCGACCCGGAGAACCTGCAGATCATGTACGGGATCGCGGGCGAGCGGGAGCTCGGCGAGACCGAGCTGGACTGGCTGCCGGGCTACGAGAACTCCCGCCCGGTCCGCGTCGGCAACGGCGCCGCGGGCCAGCTGCAGCTCGACGTCTACGGCGAAGTCACCGAGGCCCTGCACCTGGGCCACATGACGGGCCTCGCCCGCAGCGACTACGCCTCGCTGCTCCAGCTCAAGCTGATCCGCTACCTGGAGACCCACTGGGACCAGCCGGACGAGGGCATCTGGGAGGTGCGCGGCCCGCGCCGCCACTTCGTGCACTCCAAGGTGATGGCCTGGGTGGCCGTGGACCGCACGATCAAGCTGATCGAGAGCGGCGACGCGGACGGGCCGCTGGAGCGGTGGCGCGAGCTGCGGGACGAGATCCACCAGGACGTGTGCGAGAAGGGCTACGACAAGGAGCGCAACACCTTCACCCAGTCGTACGGGTCGAAGGAGCTGGACGCCTCCCTGCTGCTGATCCCGCAGATGGGCTTCCTGCCGCCGGACGACAAGCGGGTCATCGGCACCATCGAGGCGATCCAGCGCGAGCTGTCCACTCCCGACGGTTTCATCCTGCGCTACCCGACGGCGGGCGAGGAGGCCGGTGTGGACGGCCTGGAGGGCGACGAGGGGGCCTTCCTGGCCTGCTCGTTCTGGATGGCCGACGACCTGGCGATGATCGGCCGGGTGGACGAGGCGCGCCGGCTGTTCGAGCGGCTGCTGTCGCTCCGCAACGACCTGGGTCTGCTGGCGGAGGAGTGGGATCCGCGACTCCAGCGGCAGGTGGGGAACTTCCCGCAGGCCTTCAGCCACGTTCCGCTGATCGACACGGCGCTGCGGCTGACGGCGAGCGGGGCGTACGGGGGCTAGCGGGGCGTTC
>NZ_JARAYQ010000412.1:0-4859 GCF_033794505.1 Streptomyces sp. MB09-01
CCGCCCCCAGGTTTTAATCTGTTTGAGTCGCGGGTCGCGTAAAGTCGTTATACAGGAATGGCTTCCCTGTGTCCGTGGCGGGCGGCTTCGGCGATCAGGAAGCGAATGTCGTCGGGTTCCTGGTCGGTGCGGGCGGCGAGTACGGCGAGCCGGAACAGTGCGCCCGGGTGGCCGGCTTCGGCGGCTGTGCCCAGGCAGTCGGCGGCCCGGTCGAGCTCGTGTCGCGCGAGGGCCTTGGATCCCATTCTGTAGTGGGAGTTGGCGAGTTCTCGTTCGGCTCGGGTGAGCCGGTACTGGTGGGCGAGAGGCCCGAGGGGGCCCTCGGGGCGGTCCCAGTGGTCGGAGGGCCCGGCGATCTGGGCCATCAGGTCCGCGAGCCCGGCCGGGACCACCGGCTCCGGGCACCGTCGCCCGTCCGGGTGGTCGTCGTACGTGCTCACATCAGTCACCCTTCATTCCGTGCTTGTTGTTCTCTCCGACCCGGGCCCGGATATGCCCGGCGAGTATGCGGCGCAGGAAGCGCAGCGCGGCGTGCCGGTCGTGATAGAGGCGTGAAAGGGGTATCCCGAGCTCGTCCGCGATCTCCTCGTCCGTCCGGCCCTGGCTCTGCAGTTCCACGACTCGGCGTCTGCGGCTACGGCGCATGGACCTGATCGCGGGAACCACCAGCTCCTCAAGGAGGTCCTGCGAGGCGACAGAACCGGCCACAGTCCCAGGAGTGTCCGCGCCCTTGACCGCCAAGGCCTTGTCGGCGCGGGCCTGTCGGCGGAAGTCGGTACGGACCCGGTTGACGGCGGCCGTGTGCAGATAGGCGGCCAGGTCGGTGTCCTCGGGAAGCCGGCCCGCCGCGGCAAGTCGGACGGTCGCGGCCACGGCTTCGCCCGCCGCGTCCTCACCCGCGGCAAGGGACAGTCTGGGGAACCGCTGCCGCAGACGGGCTGGCTCGCTCGCGATGAAGGTCGGGCAGAAGTCCGCCAGTCGCTGCAGGATGCCGGCGCCGAGGGTGGCGGGCTCGCGGCCGAGGCTGTCGTCGAGCGTGGGACCTACCACCGGCCACGCTCCCGGATGGTGGGCCCGACGGTCACGCTCACGGTGATGTGCGCAGCGACCACGCCTCCGGCAGGGGGCGCGATGGCCACGACCACAGCGGGCCCCGGAACAGCAGATGCTGTAAGGGTGTTGGCGGCCGCGGCGTGGTCGCCCGGGGCACCGGCGTCTTCGCGTTCAGCCGGGCGGGCGCACCGGCAGGGGCCGGACTTTCCGGACCTGCGGTGCTGCCACACGCGCACCACGGCGCCCAGCGCGTGCAGCGCGCTCAGGGCGGCCGGGACATACCCGGCCGCCTCCATGAACGCTGTCATCTAGGGGTTCCCATCTCTTGGACGGGGACGCTCTACGGCGCCCTCGCCCACCAGACGCCGCCCGAACCTCCAATCTCCCTTCTCGCGTGCAGGATTCACCCCCACGGGTACCAATCCGCATACACGTTCGATTAGAACTGCCATCGACAGCGGCCGTGACGATCGTGAGCCGGGTTCGTGGCCAGCGCTGTCGTGGGTGTCAGTGCTGCCCGGCATAGTGCCCGGCATGATCAACGACTTGAAGAGCATCGACTGGACGTCCATGGGACACGCCTACGGGCCGGCCGGGGATGTTCCGCAATGGCTGCGCGACATGGCTTCCCCAGACACCAAGGTCCGGGAGCAGGCCTTCAGCAGCTTCTACGGCGCGGCCCATCACCAGGGGGACGTGTACCCGTGCACGGTGGCCAGTCTGTCGTTCCTGTTCACCATGGCTGACTCCCCTTCCACACCGGATCGGGCGGCGGTGGTCGGGCTGATCGTGAGCATCGGTCGTGAAGCCGTCGATAGCGAGACCCTCGGCGACATCTGGATCAGCCCCGCCGGTGAGGAGCACACTGCCTACCAGGACGCCGCAGGGCTGATCCGCGGGCGCCGCGAGGCGTTCGTCGGCTATGCCTGCGATGCAGACGCGCGGGTTCGCTCGGCCGCCATCCCGGGATTGGGGCTCTTCCTGGAGGACGCCGAGCGGGCCGTAGGAGTCCTTCGGGACCGGCTCGACGCCGAGGACGGCGTCATGGAGCGGTTGCTGGTGATCCGGACGATGGGCGATCTGGCGCTGCGGCTCCCGGCGGCGCAGGAACCCGCGCAGGCATGCTTCGACCTCCTCGCCGACCACGTGACGGTGGATGCCGATGTCCGTCTTGCGGCGCTCGTCCAGCGGGCCCGCTGCGTCCCCGATTCCATCGACGACACCACAGTGCCCACCGCGATCTCGCTCCTCCGCCGGATCTCACCGATACCCCGGCCCGAGGACAGCGGGGAAGCCGACGCGAGCCCGGGGACGTCGGGACCGTGCACGTGTGCTCTGGAGGCCGAGCCCGACCCTGGTGTGCCCGGGCACGTCGCTGCCGCCTTCGCCGACCTCGACCGCCGCAACCGTGTCCACGCACCCACGACATCCCTGCTGAAGACCTTCCACGAAGTCCTCGACGCACGCGTCGAGGACCGGACCGTGCTGCTCTGCGAACAGCTGGGCAGCCCGGACGCGGCCACCCGATACGACGCGATCGACATGGCACGCGGTCTGATCACCGCCTGGCGGGGAGACCACACTCGCCTGGTACGGCTCCTCGCCGAGTGCCTGCTGCCGCACGACTCCTACACATCCGCGGCTGCGGCCGAAGTACTCGGATCCCTGGGCCGGCTCGCCGAACCAGCCCGGGAAGCCCTCGCCGCCTACGTGACCACCCACCGCGCCACACACCGGCCCGACGCCTGGGCGAGCCCGCACGCCGAGCTGCGCCGCGCCCACCAGCAGGCCGTCCTGGCACTCGCCGAACTCGGAGACGAGCGCGCCCTTCCCAGCCTGCTGACCGCCCTGGACACCGGCATCGATGCCTGGCGCGCCGTGAACGCGGCAGGCCGGCTGCCCCAGGCCGCCGCAGAGCTCACGCCCCGGCTCATCCGGCTCCTCGCCGACATCGACCACTCCCGCGAATGGCCCGACGTCAGCCCCACTTCCCTCGCCTCCGCCCTCGCCGCGCTCGGCGACCCGACCGCCGTGCCCGTCCTCACGCACGCCATCGCTGCCGCAGTCCAGCGGGGGCAGTGGCGCACGGCCGAGCCCGTATTGGAGGCCCTGGCGTCCTTCGGTCCCCGCGCCGTCACCGCCCTGGAGACCGTCCGCCTCCTCGTCGAGGTGGAAGACGAGGGAACCCGTACGGCCGCGGCCCACACGCTCTGGGAGCTTGAACGCCGCCCCGAGCACGTCGTCCCGCTGCTGCAACGCCTCCTCGACGACAAACGGAACTTCGACGCGGTCAACCTCGCCGGCCGGATCGGCCCTCCTGCCGCAGCCGTGCTGCCGCGCCTGCGCCAGATGCTGAACGACCAACTCAAACAGAACGCGCGCAACGAGCAGGACGGCTCGGCCGTGCTCAACGACTCCTGGACCCTGGTCCATGTGGCTGCAGCGCTCTGGGACATCGGTGGCGACGAAGAAGCCGACGTCGTCGTTCCGACGCTGCTGGCCGCGTGGAAGGACAATGACTCCACCGCCCGCCATGCCCTCGCCTGCCTCGACCGCATGGGCCCTGCAGCGCACCCCGCCCTCCCCCAGATCCGGACCGCGCTCGCCCAGCCCCGCCGCGGGGACAACGCATGGGGATGGAACGTCGCGGTCGACCTGGAGATCCAGCACACCGGCCAGACCATCCTGACGCGTACGGCCACCTCCCAGGCACCCTCCTGACCGCAATGAGTCCGCCACCGCGCGGCAGGGCCTGACACGGTGGCGGCCCCTTCTACCGCGGCACCCGGGCTATAGGGCGGGGGCGAACTCCACGTCGGTGCCGCCGCAACCGGCCGCGATGTCCAGCAGCCGGTCCAGCTCCATCTCGTCGACCGCCAGGCCCCAGCGGAGCTTCGTCGCGGTCCACTCCGCGCCGTACCGGCACAGCGCATCCGGCGACGGGGGCAGCCACTCCGCCGGGTCCTGGTCGGCCTTCGACCGGTTCGAGCGAGCCGTCACCGCCACCAGCGAAGCTGACTGGCCCTGGTCGTTCGCATACGCTTCGCGCCTTTGCGCGGTCCACGAACTGGCGCCCGAATCCCACGCTTCGGCGAGTGGGACCATGTGGTCGATATCGAGCGCGCCGGCCGGTGTGACCTCCCGCTCGTCGTAGTACGACCACCACACCCCGCCCGTCAGGGTGCAGCCCGGACCGATCTCCGGGTACACGACCGCCTCGGCCAGGAGGACCTCGGCGCGGGTATTGCAGCCGTCTGCCGGGACGTCGCCGGCGTTCCAGTGCCGGAAGGAAGTGCGCTGGTAGCCGGTCCGGTCCTCGGTGGCGAGCGGAAGCGCGGACACCGCGACCCCGATCGGCAGGACCTGTGGCACAGCTGCGGCCGGAGCGGGGTGTCCGCTCGCCCAGGCGGCCGGGGAGAGGGAGAGGGTCATTGCGAGGGCGGCGGCCGCCGCTGCGGACTGCTTCATGATCATCATGAGCCCGGTTCTACCGGCCCCCACCCCGTCAGCGACAGGCCGTGCCGACCGGTTCACCCGCCTGCGCACGGCGGTTCACCGGCGAAACGCCACTGCACGTTTCCCCTCACGCCGTGCAGTAGTAGGGGCGCTGGGCATCGCGTCCTCCGTCACCGGTGCTGCGGTTCCCGTACCGCTTTCGGTGGATCCCGATACGCAGGCACCTCGGCCGCGGGAGTCTGGCGGCCGGGGGCGGCTGGTGAATCCGATCGCCTGCGTACTCGGCTGGAAGGGGTTGGTCGTCATGGACAGGGCGCTCAGGACGTTGGGGGCCGCGCACAAGGGGGCGG
>NZ_JARAYQ010000413.1:0-4819 GCF_033794505.1 Streptomyces sp. MB09-01
GCCATGAGCACCCCCTCCCCCGCCACCCCGGCATCCGGGCCCCGGAACGAGACGGTCATCGTCTTCGCCCTGAGCCTCGCCGCCATGGTCGTGTCGATGATGCAGACCCTGCCGGTCCCGATCCTGGCCCTCATCCGCGAAGACCTCGGCACCTCGACCGCGAACGTGAGCTGGGTGACCACGGCCACCCTGCTGTCGGCGGCCGTCTTCACCCCGCTGCTGGGCCGGTTCGGCGACCAGCACGGCAAGAAGCCCACCCTCGTGGCCGTGCTCGGCGTCATGGTCGTCGGCTCCGTCATCGCGGCGCTGGCGTCCTCGCTGCCCCTGCTGATCCTGGGCCGGGTGCTCCAGGGAGCCGCCACCGCGATCTTCCCGCTGGCCCTGTCGGTCCTGCGCGAAGAGGTCCGGCCGCAGAAGCTGCCGGGCGCGATGGCGCTGGTCAGCGGCACGCTCGCGTTCGGCAGCGGCCTGGCGCTCGTCGCGACCGGGCTGCTCACCTCCGGGTCCGACGCGGACTACCGCAACGCCTTCTGGATGGCGACCGGCTTCGCGGTCCTCGCCCTGCTCGCGGTCGCCTTCCTGGTGCCCGCGACCCGCCACAAGACCGGCGGCCGCACCGACTTCCTCGGCGCGCTGACCCTCGGCCTCGCGTTGCTGCTGCTCCTGCTGCCGATCTCCCAGGGCCACGAGTGGGGCTGGGGCTCCGCCCGGACGCTGGGCAGCTTCGCCGGCGCCGCCGTCATGACCGCCGTCTGGGTGCTCGTCGAGCGCAAGGTGCGCGAGCCGCTCGTCGACATGAAGATGTTCGTCCACCGCCCGGTGCTCATGGCCAACCTGGCCGGCGTCCTCGTCGGCTTCGGCATGTTCGCGAACTTCCTGGGCGTCTCGTACCTCGTCCAGATGCCCGAGGCGCTCATCGGCTACGGCTTCGACGCGTCGATCCTGCGCGCCTCCGTGCAGTTCCTGCTGCCCGGCGCCATCGTCTCGCTGCTCGCCTCTCCCGTGGGCGGCCAGATCGTGCGCCACCGCGGTCCGCGCACGGCGCTGACCCTGGCCGCCGCGCTCGGCGCGGCCGGCTTCGCCTGGCTGGTCCTGGACCACCAGCACAGCATCTCGGTGATCGGCGCCGGACTGGTCGTCGGCGCGGCCGTCAGCTTCGGATACGCGGCCATGCCCGCCGTGATCATGTCCAGCGTCCCGCACCACCAGAGCGGCATCGCCAACGGCATCAACTCGATCTCCCGCTCCACAGGCAGCGCGATCGGCAGCGCCGTGGTCACCACGATCCTGGCCTCGAAGACCGTCGAGCACCTGCCTGCGGGCGTGCCGCCGCTGCCCGCCGAGTCCGGGTTCACCCTCACCTTCGGGATCGGGGCCGTGGCCTTCGCCCTGGTCGCCGTGATCAGTTGGATCGGCCTGCGGGGCGGGCACCGCACCGTGGTGGCAACCGCGCAGACCGGGGCGGCCGAGAAGACCGCGGAGTCCGGGACGGCCAAGGGGGCCGAGGCCGCCGAGCAGCCCCAAGCCGCCGAAGCCACCCGCTGAGCGACCCGCCGCCGGCCCGGCGGTCCCCGTTGCCGCGTGTCGTTCGCGGCGGGGGGACCGCCGGGCCTTGCATGGTGGGTGCATGAAGGCTACGGACGTCATCGCCGACGGGTTCGGACGCATCGGGGAGATCGTGCACGAGGTCGTGGAGGGGGTCCCAGCGGAGCTGCTCAACGCGCGCGTGGACCCGGCGGCGAACTCGATCACCTGGCTGGTCTGGCACCTGACCCGCATCCAGGACGACCACGTCGCCGACGCGGCCGACACGGAGCAGGTGTGGGACTCCGAGGGCTGGTCGGACCGGTTCGCGCTGCCGCTGCCCGCCGGGGCGACCGGGTACGGGCACTCGCCGCAGGACGTCTACACCGTCCGGGTCGACTCGGGCGAGCTGCTGCTGGGGTACTACGACGCGGTGCACGAGCGGACCGCGCGGTTCGTCCGGGGGCTCGCCGCCGCCGATCTGGACCGGGTGGTCGACGAACGCTGGGACCCGCCGGTCACCCTCGGGGTGCGCCTGGTCAGCGTACTGGCCGACGACCTGCAGCACGCCGGGCAGGCGGCCTTCGTACGGGGCGTGCTGGAGCGGGACCGGGGCGCCTGAAGGGGCTGCCGTCCCGTTGCCCGGACAGCACCGCCGCCGAGCGCACCCCCGGTCGTCCAGGGGCCGGGACCCGTCCGGGTCCCGGCCCCTCCCGCTACGCCCCGCTCGCGTCGAGCATGTCCTCGCGCTCGACGATCTTCACGCGCTCGCGGCCCTGGGGCTCACCGAGGGCCTTCTCGGCCGCGTCCAGCCGGTGCCAGCCCTCCCACGTCGTGTAGCGGACGCTGCGCTCGGCGAGGAAGGCCTCGACGGCCTCCGGCGCGGGCGCGGCCGGGGCGCTCAGGCGGCCCTCCGCGTGGTCGGCGAGCAGGTTCGCGACGGTCTCGTTCGCATCGCCCTTGGTGTGGCCGATCAGGCCGACCGGCCCGCGCCGGATCCAGCCGGTGACGTACGTCGACTGCAGGTGGGCGCCGGCTTCGATCACGCGGCCGCCCTCGTCCGGGACGGTGCCGGAGTCGACGTCCCAGGGAAGCTTCGGCAGCTCGTCGGAGAGGTAGCCCACGGCCCGGTAGACGGACTGGACGTCCCAGTCGGTGAACCGGCCGGTGCCCTTGACGTTGCCCGTGCCGTCGAGCTCGGTGCGCTCCGTGCGCAGTCCGACGACCTTGCCGTCCTCGCCGAGGATTTCGGCGGGCGACTCGAAGAAGTGCAGGAACAGCTTGTGGGGCCGCTCGCCGATGTCCCGGATCGCCCAGTTCTCCAGGGTCTTGGCGACCATGTCGGCCTGCTTGTTGGCGCGGCGGGTGGCTATGGAGCCCTCGTCGTAGTCGATGTCCTCGGGGTTGACGATGACCTCGATGTTGGGCGAGTGGTCCAGCTCACGGAGCTCCATGGGGCTGAACTTGGCCTGGGCGGGACCGCGACGCCCGAAGACGTGCACCTCGAGCGCCTTGTTCGCCTTGAGGCCGTCGTAGACGTTCGCCGGGATCTCGGTCGGCAGCAGCTCGTCGGCCGTCTTCGCGAGGATGCGCGCGACGTCGAGGGCCACGTTGCCGACGCCGAGCACGGCGACCTTTTCGGCCTCCAGCGGCCAGGTGCGCGGGACGTCCGGGTGGCCGTCGTACCAGGAGACGAAGTCGGCGGCACCGTAGGAGCCGTCGAGCTCGACGCCCGGGATGGTCAGCGCGCGGTCGGCCGTGGCGCCCGTGGAGAAGATCACGGCGTCGTAGAAGGACTGCAGCTCGTCGAGGCTGATGTCGTTCGGGTAGTCGACGTTGCCGAAGAGGCGGACCTGCGGCTTGTCGAGGACCTGGTGCAGGGCGGTGATGATGCCCTTGATGCGCGGGTGGTCGGGGGCGACGCCGTACCGGATGAGGCCGAAGGGCGCCGGCATCCGCTCGAAGAGGTCGATGGACACACCGGGCTCGACGGCGGCCTCGGACTTCAGCAGCGCGTCGGCGGCATAGATACCGGCGGGGCCGGCACCGACGATTGCTACCCGCAGAGGGCGAGGCATGGCAGGGGTTCCCTTCGAGCGACGGCAAGGTGGATCAAGGGGAACCTTAAACGAAGGTAAGCCTAACCCAGCACCCGGCATCGCTTTATGACCCCATAATCAAAACTTATAACCCCTCCAAGTCACTCTTGGGGTACTGGCGAACTCGCTGGTCAGCACGCACACCACCTGACAGACTGAAACGGCTTGATCACCCCAGGAGGACTAATGGCTGACGAAACAGACACCCCGCAGGACGAATCCCCGGCCGATGCGGCCAAGCGCAAGTTCCGGGAGGCTCTGGAGCGCAACGCGGCGAACGCCCAGTCCCAGCAGGCGCACCAGAGCCGGGCGAAGGTCCAGGGCGCCAGCAGCGGCCCCGGCGGCAAGAACAAGAAGGTCCGCCGCAAGACCGGCTGACCCTCGGACCCGAGGAGCTCAGTCTCGCCGCCGCGGCGGCGGGACCGGGCGACTCCACCCGCCATTGGGCCACCCGGGTGAGGGAGGATAACCACTGGCGCCGTCAGCAGTTGATCAGCTCGTCCCGCCGAGGGCAGCTATCTCATGCGACAGTGCGACAGAAGGATCCCCCACATGTTCAAGAAGTTCATGGCCACCGCCGCCGTCACCGCCTCCGTGCTCGGTGCCGGTGCCGCACTCGCCTCCCCGGCCATGGCCATCGGCAACGACGAGGGCGTCACCACCGTCAACGGAAACGGTGCCGCGCAGATCTACGGCAACCAGGAGACCCACGGCAAGATGAGCCCGCAGCTCAGCGCCGTCCAGGGCTCCCTCAACAAGCTCTGCATCGGCCTGCCGGCCAAGGTCAACGCGCAGTCCCTGTTCGCGGTCATCGCCAACATCGGCGTCCAGGACGTCAACGTCCTGTCGAACCCGCAGAACCAGCAGTGCACCGAGAACTCCACCCAGGCGAAGGGTGACGAGGCGGCCTCGCACATCCTCAGCAACATCCCGGTCCTCTCCGGCAACGTCTCGGCCGGCAGCTGATCGACCGATTCCGCGCCGGTGTCACGCGTAACGCGTGACACCGGCGCGTTTCCTTTGGTCTAGACCTTGACAGGTACAGACCATTCTCGCTTCAGTGGGCACTGTTGCCCCCGCGGCAATTCCCCCCACCGAAGGAGCAGTTACGTGATACGTGCGTTTCGCCGCCGTGCCCTCTCCCTGGCCGCCGCCGCGGCCGTCACGGTCGGCCTCGCCATCGCCCTCCCCTCCTC
>NZ_JARAYQ010000414.1:0-4794 GCF_033794505.1 Streptomyces sp. MB09-01
CCCTCGAGCCGATCAGCAGCCTCCCCCATCCCCACGGCCCGCAACTGGGGCCAGCGCGCGGGGTCCTCGGACGGTTCCTCGGTCGCGGCCGCACCCGTGCGGTCCGGGGCCGCCCCGGCCGCCGAAGGGGCCGGCCGGAGGCGGCGCAACAACCGGACCGCGCCCCCTAGCCAGGCGAAGGCCAGGACGACGGCCACGTCGATCGCGGTCTTCGCCGCGTTGTCGAGCTCCAGGTTGGCCGCCTGGTCGGTTTTCGTGTACGGCAGGAACGCGAAGACCAGCTGGCGGATCGGCAGCTGATGGTTGTCGACGAGCAGGAGGGTGACGTAGGCGAGGGGTACGACCGCGAGAGCCTGGACCCAGGGGCCGCGCGCGACGACCAGACGGGCCCAGGCAGTGCGCCAGCTGCCGAGTCGGCCGAAGCCGTAGAGGAGTGCCGATACGAAGAGCAGCTCGTAGATCGGCTTGGCCCGCATCCCGCCCGTCCCCATGACGGGCTCGCCGTTCGAGGAGTACCAGCTGTCCGGGGTGAACAGGTTCAGCGGAGCATCCCAGAACGGGATGTAGGTGTTGCGCATGAGCGACCAGACGAGGACGCAGGCCAGGAAGGAGATGACGGCGCCGCTGGCGAGGGCCCGGTCGGGAGTCTGCGCGGCTTCCACAGCCGCGCGCGGGGTGTGGCCGTACCTCCAGACGCCCGGCTCGGCGGCCGGGCGGGCGGTGCGCAGCCAGTCCGTGAGGGTCGGTCCCCGGCCGGGGGCATAGCTGGGCTTCGGAGGGTGCGTGGGGGGGCCGGCAGGTCTCGGCACGTGACCTGCACGGGTCGCCTGTCCCTCGTACGCACCGTCGGTGTCCATGAACCCCTGCCCCCTGCCCGTGCCATGCGCTGCGGCGCTCAATCTAGTGCCCGACGGGGGCCTTGGACCCGCACCCCGCAATGATCCACAAGATGCGCGACGCGTCCCTTCTATGGCCGTCGCGGACAAGGACACGCCGAGATCACTACCGAACGGAGCATGCAGGATCCCCGCCCCCGGGCCTAGCCTGCGGACAAAGACACAAGTGCGTCCGAAAACACCCCCCAGGAGCCCTCTATGACCGCTGTCCCGCAGGAGCGCAAGATCGTCACCGCGATCCCCGGCCCCAAGTCGCAGGAGCTGCAGGCCCGCCGCCTCCAGACGGTGGCCGGCGGCGTGGGCTCCGTCCTGCCCGTCTTCACGGCCCGCGCGGGCGGCGGCATCATCGAGGACGTCGACGGCAACCGCCTGATCGACTTCGGCTCCGGCATCGCCGTGACCTCGGTCGGCGCCTCCGCCGAGGCCGTCGTGCGCCGCGCCTCCGCGCAGCTCGCCGACTTCACCCACACCTGTTTCATGGTCACCCCGTACGAGGGCTACGTCGAGGTCTGCGAGGCGCTCGCCGAGCTGACCCCCGGTGACCACGCGAAGAAGTCGGCCCTGTTCAACTCCGGCGCCGAGGCCGTCGAGAACGCCGTCAAGATCGCCCGTTCGTACACCAAGCGCCAGGCCGTCGTCGTCTTCGACCACGGCTACCACGGCCGCACCAACCTGACGATGGCGCTGACGGCGAAGAACATGCCGTACAAGCAGGGCTTCGGTCCGTTCGCCCCCGAGGTCTACCGCGTCCCGGTCGCCTACGGCTACCGCTGGCCCACCGGCGCCGAGAACTGCGGCCCCGAGGCCGCCGCCCAGGCGATCGACCAGATCAGCAAGCAGATCGGCGCCGAGAACGTCGCCGCGATCATCATCGAGCCGGTGCTCGGCGAGGGCGGCTTCATCGAGCCGGCCAAGGGCTTCCTGCCGGCGATCGTGAAGTTCGCCAACGAGAACGGCATCGTCTTCGTCGCCGACGAGATCCAGTCCGGCTTCTGCCGCACCGGCCAGTGGTTCGCGTGCGAGGACGAGGGCATCGTCCCGGACCTGATCACCACCGCCAAGGGCATCGCGGGCGGCCTGCCGCTCGCCGCCGTGACCGGCCGCGCCGAGATCATGGACTCCGCCCACGCGGGTGGCCTGGGCGGCACCTACGGCGGCAACCCGGTGGCGTGCGCCGGTGCGCTCGGCTCCATCGAGACCATGAGGAAGCTCGACCTCAACGCCAAGGCGAAGAAGATCGAGTCGGTCATGAAGGCCCGCCTGACGGCCATGCAGGAGAAGTACGAGATCATCGGCGACATCCGCGGCCGCGGCGCCATGATCGCGATCGAGCTGGTCAAGGACCCGGTGTCCAAGACCCCGTTCCCGGAGGCGGCCGGCGCGCTCGCCAAGGCCTGCCACGCGGAGGGCCTGCTCGTCCTCACCTGCGGCACCTACGGCAACGTGCTCCGCTTCCTCCCGCCGATCGTCATCGGCGACGACCTGCTGAACGAGGGCCTGGACCTCATCGAGGCCGCGTTCGCCGCCATCGGCACGGACGTCTGAGCGGACGCCTAGAACGTCCGAACGCAGCAACCCCCTCTTTACCGGCGGTAACGGGCGGGCGCTGTGAAGAAGCTGTGGGGGGCCGATGGCGGGAGCGCGATCCTGCTGTCGGCCCCCCTTCTGCTGCCGTACGGTTTCTGCAGATGAGTGAGACACCCCGCTCACGGGAAACCGGGGGCGACACCAGTACCGGGCTTCCCCAGCGCCGTATTGGGCATGCGTTCGCGCACACTCCTCACCGATCGGACAGCCGTTCGCCCCAAACCCCCCGGGGCGTCCGGCAACCCGGTCCGGGCGGCCGTCCCGGAACCATCCCCCCTGTTCCGGGACGGCCGGCCACTCCTCTCCTGATCGCCGCCGTCTGCGGCCTGCTCTTCTCCCTGATCACCTGGCAGGTGCTGGTCTCCGGCCCGCTGCTGGGTCCGGATCACGCGCTGAGCCGCGCCCTGGTGCGCACCGTCCCGGACTCCGTCACCGAACGCCTGTCGGACCTCGGGAACATTCCGGTCGCCGTTCCCGTCCTCGCGCTCGCCATGGCCTACGCCGCGTGGCGCGGCCGGCGCCTCGCCGCCGGGGCCGCGGGCCTGGCCATGGCCCTGGTGCCGGCCCTGGTCATCCCGTTCAAGGAGTGGACCGCCCGGCCCGGCCCCTTGGAGCCGTGGGCCGCCGGCTACTTCCCCTCGGGCCACACGGCCACCGCGGCCGTCGCCTACATCGGCGCGGCCCTGCTCGTGCGTCCGTACACCCGCCGTCCCTGGCCGACGGCCGCCGCCCTCGTGCTCACGGGGGCGACGGCCGTCGGGCTGGTCCTGCGGGGGTGGCACTGGCCGCTGGACGTGCTGGCCAGCCTGCTCATGTGCACGCCCCTGTTGCTCGGGGTGGACCGGGTCGGCCGGCCCAGCGGTCCGAGCCGGCTCAGCGGTCCGAGCCGGCTCAGCCGCCGAAGTATCCGTCGAAGTTCCGGCTGAACTCCCAGCCGCCGAAGCGGTCCCAGTTGATCGACCAGGTCATCAGGCCGCGCAGGCCGGGCCGGGTGCCGTGGGTCTGGTAGCTCCCGCAGTCGGTCTTCTTCGTCAGGCAGTTCAGGGCCTTGTTCACCTCCGCGGGCGAGGTGTGGCCGTTGCCCGCGTTGGTGGTGGCCGGGAGGCCGATCGCGACCTGTTCGGGGCGCAGGGCCGGGAAGACGCTGGCGGTGTTACCGGCGACCGGGAAGCCGGTGAGCAGCATGTCGGTCATGGCGATGTGGAAGTCCGCGCCGCCCATGGAGTGGTACTGGTTGTCGAGGCCCATGATCGAGCCCGAGTTGTAGTCCTGGACGTGGAGCAGGGTGAGGTCGTCGCGCAGGGCGTGGATGACGGGGAGGTACGCGCCGGCGCGCGGGTCCTGGCCGCCCCAGGGGCCGGAGCCGTAGTACTGGTAGCCCAGCTGGACGAAGAAGGTCTCCGGGGCCATGGTCAGGACGAAGTCCGGGCCGTACTCGGCCTTCAGGGTCCGGACCGCCGAGATCAGGTTCACGATCACGGGCGTGGTGGGGGCCCGGAAGTCGGTGTCCCCGGCGGCGAGGGAGAGGGAGTGGCCCTCGAAGTCGATGTCCAGGCCGTCGAGACCGTATTCGTCGATGATCTTGCTGACGGAGGAGACGAAGGCGTCCCGGGCTGCGATGGTCGCCAGCTGCACCTGGCCGTTCTGGCCGCCGATGGAGATGAGGACCTTCTTGCCGGCGGCCTGCTTGGCCTTGATCGCGGCCTTGAACTCCGCCTCCGACTCCACGTTCGGGCACTCGGCGACCGGGCAGAGCCGGAAGCGGATGTCGCCGGAGGTCACCGAAGTCGGTTCGCCGAAGGCGAGGTTGACGACGTCCCAGGAGGCGGGCACGTCGGCCATCCGGACGTATCCGGAGCCGTTGGCGAAGCTCGCGTGCAGGTAGCCGACCAGCGCGTGCGCCGGCAGGCCTCCCCCGCCGCCACCGCCGCCGGTCGTGGTCGCGGAGGCGGGGGCGCTCTTCGGGGACTCGCCCGCCGCGTTCACCGCGCTGACCCGGAAGGTGTACGCGGTGGATGCGGCGAGGCCCGTCACGGCCGCCGGTGCGGAGGTGACGGAGAACGGAGCGGCGCCGTCCCGGTGGACGGTGTACGAGGTGGCTCCGGGCACCGCCGGCCAGTTCAGGGAGACCGAGATGGACGAGGTGGCGGAGGCCGTCAGGCCGGTGGGGGCGGCCGGGGGCTGGGACTGGCCGCCCCCACCGGCCTGACGGCCTCCGCCACCTCGTCCATCTCGGTCTCCCTGAACTGGCCGCCGGTGCGGAGGTGACGGAGAACGGAGCGGCGCCGTCCCGGTGGACGGTGTACGAGGT
>NZ_JARAYQ010000415.1:0-4783 GCF_033794505.1 Streptomyces sp. MB09-01
CTCCACCACCACCGCGTCCTCCAGCCACCGCACGGTCGAGCGGTACACCGTGCGGTGGCTGGAGGACGCGGTGGTGGTGGAGGACGAGGCGGGGAGCCGGGTGGAGGGGGTCACCGTACGGGGCCTGTAGGCGTACGGGGCCTGCAGGCGCACGGGACCGGTAGCCGCACGGGACCAGGGCGTCGAAGCCGCCTCCGGCAGATACGCAACCATCGGTTGCATATCTGTCGGAGGCGGACTAGCTTTATATGCAACCGAAGGTTGCGAAAGATGGAGACGGCCATGGAGTACGGGAGCATCGAACGCGAGCTGCACATCGACGCGTCGCCCGAGGTGGTGTTCGAGGTGCTCAGCAGCCCCGAGCACATCCGGGAGTGGTGGAGCGCCGAGACCACCGCGTTCGAGCCGGCCGCGGGCGCGACCGCCCGTCTCACGTGGACGGATCAGGACACCGGACGGCGCCAGTCCGCGCCGTTCACGGTCGTCGAGGCCGACCCGCCACGGATGTTCTCGTTCCGGTGGACCTACGACGAGACGGAGACGGAGGCGGCGGCTCCGGGCAACTCGCTGCTGGTGACCTTCGAGCTCGCCCCCGCGGGGACGGGAACCACGGTCCGCTTCCGCGAGAGCGGCTACCGCGAACGGGGCTGGGAGGCAGCCGTGCTCGAAGCCCACTACAACGACCACCGGCAGGGCTGGGACTTCTACCTGCCGCGCCTGGTCGCGACCGCCGACCGGCTGGCGGCCACGCGATGAGCACCGCCGTCGACGACGACCTGTGGTCCGCGATAGGCGACCCGACCCGACGCCGCATGATCGATCTCCTGCTGGCCGACGGCCAGGGAACCGCGACGACCCTCAGCGCGCACCTGCCGGTGACCAGGCAAGCAGTGACCAAACACCTGGCCGTGCTCGACCGGGTCGGGCTGGTCCGGTCCGCGCCGGCGGGACGGGAGAAGCGCTACCAGGTGGACGAGGCCCAGCTGGCCCGGGCCGTGGCGCAGCTGAACTCGGTCGGCGAGATGTGGGACGCCCGCCTGCGGCGCATCAAGAGCCTCGCCGAAGCGATCCAACGGGCCAAGGACGCAGAGAAGTGACACCGACAAGTGAGGAGAGCGAGATGGTGGACATCCTGCACCGGGTAGGCATCACCGCGACCCCGGAGAAGGTGTACGAAGCGCTCACCACGGTCGAGGGTCTGGCCGCGTGGTGGACGATCGACACGAGCGGGTCCGGCGACGGCGTCCTGGAGTTCCGGTTCGGCGACCTCGGCGGCTTCGACATGAAGGTGCTCGACCTGCGGCCGAACGCACGGGTGCTGTGGGAGGTCGTCGACGGTCCGGCCGAGTGGGTCGGGACCACGGTCAGCTTCGAGCTGACCCAGGACGGCGAGTGGACGATCCTCATGTTCGCGCACGCGGGCTGGCGCGAACCGGTCGAGTTCATGAACCACTGCAGCACCAAGTGGGCGACCTTCCTGATGAGCCTGAAGTCCTTGCTGGAGACGGGCTCCGGCGCGCCGCACCCGCGCGACGTGCAGATCAGCAACTGGCACTGACGCCACCACTGCGGGGCCGTGGCGAGCCCGACGGCTGAAAGCCGGACCGGCTTCAGGCGTCGGGCTCAGGCGTCAGGCTCAGGGCATCGGACATCGGGCATCGGGCATCGGGCATCGGGCTCAGGTGTACTTGCCCGCGAACCAGGCGTCGGCCGCCTGGGTGTGGAGGGGGAAGGCCAGGGGTGAGGGGGTGTGCAGGACGTGCCAGCCCGCGGTTTCGTCGGTCGGCTTCGAGACGGGGAGGTCGGCGGCGCGGCGGGGTGGGAGGAGGCCGAAGAGCAGGAGGTGGCCCGCCGGGGAGCTCAGGGCGTCGGCCAGGGTGACCTCGGAGGCCGGGGCGGTGATGCCGGTCTCCTCGCGGAGCTCGCGGACGACCGCGTCGCGCCAGTCCTCGCCGAAGTCGATGAAGCCGCCGGGGAGGGCGACGCCGCCGAGGGCCGGTTCGATGGTGCGGGTGATGACCACGAGGCCGGTTCCGTCGGCGTCCTGGACGGGGAGGAGGGTGACGGCCACCGGGAGCGGGTTGCGGTACACGCTCGCCCCGCAGGCGGTGCAGGAGCGGGGCCACGCGTGGGTGGAGTAGGGCGCTCCGCAGGTGGAGCAGTGCGAGTCCTTCAGCTGTGCCGGCATCCGGCGATGGTATGCCAAGGGGTATGCGGATGAAGGCTGTTGTGGGTGTGCTCGCGGTGCTGGCCGGCGGGGCGGCGGCGGCCTCCGGGTCAGGGCAGTCCGGGCAGGGGTTCGGGCACGGGTCAGCGCACGGGTTCGTGGCGCTGCGCGAGGTGGATCCGAGCGTCCGGCAGGACATGCGGTACGCCGGGGCGCGGAATTTCACCGGTGGGGTGGTGGACGGGTACGAGGAGCCGGTGTGCCTGCTGGCCCGGCCCGCCGCCGAGGCGCTGCGCCGGGCGCAGCGCGGGCTGCTGCGGCGCGGGTACGCGCTGCGGGTGTACGACTGCTACCGGCCTCAGCGGGCGGTCGACCGGTTCGTGCGGTGGGCGCGGGAGGCGGACGGCCCGCACGACCGGGCGGCGAAGACCGAGTTCTATCCGAACGTGGAGCGGAACCGGCTGATTCCGGAGGGGTACATCGCGGAGAAGTCCGGGCACAGCCGCGGGAGCACGCTCGATGTGACCCTGGAGGAGCTGTCGGGCCGGCCGGTGGACATGGCGACCGCCTTCGACTTCTTCGATCCGCTCTCGCACACCGATGATCCGCGGGTCACGGGCGCCGCCCGCGCCCATCGGCAGTTGCTGAAGGGGGTGCTGGCCGAGCAGGGGTTCGTGAATCTTCCCGAGGAGTGGTGGCACTTCACGTACAAGCCGGAGGCGTACCCGGACACGTATTTCGATTTCCCCGTCGCTGTCGCCTCCGTCCGCCCGTGAGTACCGTGCCGGCATGACTTTCAGCTCGTACGAGGAATTCTGGCCGTACTACGTCGCGATGCACTCCCGGGCCGCCACCCGCTGGATCCATCTCACCGGCACGCTCACCGGGCTCGCGCTGAGCGTCTACGGGGTGGCGCGGGGCCGCAAGCGCTACCTCGCCGCGCTCCCCCTGATCGGGTACGGGACCGCGTGGCCGGCGCACTTCCTGATCGAAAGGAACAATCCGGCCACCTTCGGCCATCCGGGATGGTCGCTGCGCGGGGACGCGCAGATGATCCGGATGATGCTGGCCGGACGGGACGCGGAGCTGGGCGAGATCGCCCGGAAGTGGCTCGCCGAGAACCCGTGCCAGGGGTGCCCACCCGTGACAGACTTCTGACGATCCGTCAGAAGTCTGGCTAGGGAGGGGTCTTGGCACGCACACGCACACCGGTCGTGAACGGCTGGTTCACCGAGGACGGTCCGGACGGCGGCTTCCGGCTGCTCGGCACCCGCTGCTCGGCCTGCACCGCGGTGTTCTTCCCGCGCGAGGACGCGTACTGCCGCAATCCGCACTGCACGGGGGACGGCGAGCTCACCGAGGTGCCGCTGTCCCCGCGGGGCCGGGTCTGGTCCTGCACCGACGGGCGCTACCGGCCGCCCGCGCCCTACGTGTCCGACCCCGGCGTGCCCTGGGAGCCGTACACGCTGGTCGCGGTGGAGCTGGAGGCCGAGGGGATGGTCGTGCTGGGGCAGGCGGCGCCCGGGGTGGGGGTCGCCGATCTGGCGGTCGGGACGGAGGTCGAGGTGGTGGGCGGCGTGCTGAACGAGGACGCCGAAACCGTCTGGACCACCTGGCGGTTCCAGCCGGTGGGAGGGACCGCATGAGCACCGACATCGCCGTCCTCGGGGCGGGAATGCACCCCTGGGGCAAATGGGGCCGCAGCTTCGTCGCGTACGGCCGGACCGCCGCGCGGGCCGCCCTCGCGGACGCCGGGCTGGACTGGACGGACGTGCAGTCGATCGTCGGCGCCGACACCGTGCGCTCGGGCTACCCGGGCTACGTGGCCGGCGCCACCTTCGCGCAGGCCCTCGGCTGGCAGGGCGCACGGGTGACCAGCGTGTACGCGGCCTGCGCCTCGGGGGCGCAGGCGATCGGCGCGGCCCGCGCGCAGATCCTGGCGGGCCTGGCCGACGTGGTCCTCGTGGTGGGTGCGGACGCGGCGCCCAAGGGGTTCTTCGCCCCGGCGGGCGGCGACCGGCCGGACGATCCGGACTGGCTGCGGTTCCGCGTGCTGGGGGCCACCAACCCGGCGTACTTCGCGCTGTACGCCCGGCGCCGGATGGCCGTCTACGGGGACACCCCGGAGGACTTCGCCCAGGTCAAGGTGAAGAACGCGGCGGCCGGGGTGCTCAACCCGCACGCCCGGTACCGCAAGAGCGTGAGCGCCGAGGAGGTCGCGGCCTCCGCGGTCGTCGCCGATCCGCTCCGGCTGCTCGACATCTGCGCCACCTCCGACGGGGGCGCGGCGCTGGTGCTGAGCAGCATGGACTTCGCGCGTTCGCGCGGGGTGGCCGATCCGGTGCGGATCCGGGCGGTGTCCACGGTGACGCCCACGTATCCGCGGACGGTGCTGGACCTGCCGGACATCGCGACCGACTCGGTGGTGGCCGTGGATCCGGCGGCGGGATCCTTCCGGTCGTCGATCGCGCGCGCCGCGTACGAGGAGGCGGGGCTGGGTCCGGACGAGCTCTCGCTCGCCGAGGTGTACGACCTGTCCACCGCCCTCGAACTGGAGTGGTACGAGGACATCGGGCTGTGCGGGGAGGGCGAGGGGGCGAAGCTGGTCCGGGAGGG
>NZ_JARAYQ010000416.1:0-4763 GCF_033794505.1 Streptomyces sp. MB09-01
GTGTAGGGGGGTGGGGGCGGGCGGGGTCAGGCCACCAGGGCGGCCAGCTTGCGCAGCGACTCGTTCAGCGCGGCGGTGGCCGAGTCCTTGAGCTTGCCCGCCATCAGCGAGACGGCGGCCCCGGTGAACTCTCCGTCGATGCGGACCGTGGTGGCCCCGCCGTCCGGGGTCAGGGTGTACCGGGTGAGGACGGCTACGCCCATCGGGCCCTTGCCGGTGATGGCGAAGAGGCGCTCGTCCTCGAGCTCCGAGACGGTCCAGAGGACTTCGGCCGGGAAGCCCATCATCTTCATGTTCTCGGCGAAGGTGGACCCCACCGCGAGGGTCTCCGGTCCGCCCTTGGGGAAGTTCGTGTGGGTCATGCTCCACTGGCTGTACGCGTCCCAGTCCGTGAGCTGGGACCAGAGCTCTGCGGCGGACGCCTCGATGCGTGATTCCGCGGTGACTTCAGCCATGCGACCACCCCTTCTCGTCGGGTACGTGCGGCGGAAGGTAGCCCCGGCGGGCGGAACATTCAATACTGACGACCTGTCAGAAAGGCGGTGTGCCTTCGGGGTGTGATCTCGACTCCGTCTCAACAGGTGTCACGGCCGTGACGGTGCTGACCGGCCCTGTCATGATGGCGGGATGCAAGCGTCAGGGAAAAACGCCGGACTGGGCCTCGCCCTCGTCTCGGCGTTCGCGTTCGGTGGTTCCGGAGTTGCGGCGAAGCCGCTGATCGAGGCGGGTCTGGACCCCCTCCACATGGTCTGGCTCAGGGTGGCCGGGGCAGCGCTCGTGCTGTCCCCGCTGGCCTGGCGCCACCGTGACCTCGTCCTGCGCAAACCCCTGCTGCTCGCCGGCTTCGGGCTGATCGCCGTCGCGGGTGTGCAGGCCTTCTACTTCGCCTCTCTGTCCCGGATCCCGGTCGGCGTGGCCCTGCTGCTGGAGTACCTGGGCCCGGCGCTGCTGCTCGGCTACATCCGCTTCGTGCAGCGCAAGCCCGTGACGCGGGGCGCGGCCGCCGGCGCGGCCGTGGCCGTCGTGGGCCTGGCCTGCGTGGTCGAGATCTGGGCCGGGCTGAGCCTGGACCCGCTCGGCGTGCTCTTCGGCCTCGCCGCGGCCTGCTGCCAGGCCTTCTACTTCGTCTTCGCCGACCAGGGCGCCGACGGGGACGACGCCCCCGACCCGCTCGGGGTGATCGCGTACGGCATGCTCGTCGGCGCCCTGGTGATGACCGTGATCGCCCGGCCGTGGGAGATCGACTGGCAGGTGCTGGGCGGCCAGGCCTCCGTGGGCGGCACCATGATGCCCGCGCCGGTGCTGCTCGCCTGGGTGGTGCTGGTCGCGACCGTCTTCGCCTATCTGACCGGAGTGGTCTCGGTGCGCAGGCTGTCGCCGCAGGTCGCGGGCGTGGTGGCCTTCCTGGAGGCCGTCGTCGCCACCATGCTGGCCTGGATCCTGCTCGGCGAGTACCTCTCGACCTGGCAGATCGTCGGTGGCGCACTGGTGCTGGGCGGGGCCTTCATCGCCCAGTCCTCCCGGCCGGCGCCGCCGGTCCCCCCGGTCCCGCCCGCCGTGGGCGGCCCGGCCCTGCTGGACCGCGAGACCACGACGGCCTAGGGTGGCGATCATGCATTCGACCGTGCTTCCGCCTCCCGCCGCCTAGCGCGGGCGGCGCCTCCACGACCATGACCCGGCCCGGGGTGTTCCCGGGCGGGTACGCGCTGCCCGCGAAGCGATGACCTGCTTCTTTCATCCTTCACGCATGCGCGGAGACTTTCGTGTCGAACCATTCGCCCGCTGCCGGGCGCAGTCTGCTGTACCTCGTCGTCGCCGGAGCCGCCTGGGGCACCGCCGGGGCGGCCGCCTCACTCCTCTTCCTGGCCAGTGACCTCGGTCCGCTCGCCCTGTCGTTCTGGCGATGCGCGGGCGGGCTCGTGGTGCTGCTGGGCGTGCTCGCCGTACGGGGGTCCCGTCCCGGGCCGGGACGGACGCGGCCCTCGGTGGGCTCGCTGATCGGGACCGGGCTGCTGTTCACCCTCTTCCAGGCCGCGTACTTCGCCGCCGTGCGCGAGACCGGCCTCGCGGTGGGCACCGTGGTCACGCTCGGCGCCGGGCCCGTGCTCATCGCGGTCGGGGCGCGGTACTGGATGGGCGAGCGGCTCGGCCGCGGGGGCGCGGCCGCCGTCGTCGGGGCGCTCGCGGGGCTCGCCGTCCTGGTGCTGGGCAGCGGGGGCGGCGAGGTGCGGCCGCTCGGCGTCGGCTGGGCCCTGCTGTCCGCAGCCGGCTACGCGGCGATGACCCTGCGGGCCCGCTGGCTCGGGCAGCGCGGCGCCGGCGGGGACCCGCTGGTGACCACCGCGTGGTCGGTCGCGGTGGGCACGGTGTGCCTGCTCCCGCTGGCCGCAGTGGAAGGTCTGCTGCCGCATACCGCCGATCTGGGACGGGTGCTCTGGCTGCTGGTGTACGTGGCCACCGTGCCGACGGCTCTGGCGTACGCGCTCTACTTCACGGGGGCCGCCGCCGTGCGGGCCGCCACCGTGTCGGTGATCATGCTGATCGAGCCGGTGAGCGCCGCGGTGATCGCCGTCCTGCTCCTCGGGGAGCGGCTGACCGCGGCCGTGGTGCTGGGCACCGTCCTGCTGCTGACGGCGGTGGGCGCCCTGATCGCGGCGGAATCGCGCCGTCCGGCGGAGGTCGCGCCCACCGCCGTCCGGCGGAGTCCTCAAAGCGCCGTGATGTAGTCCGGAACGGTGATGCCGAGGGCCAGGTCCGCGGCGGGCACCGGCGTTCCGAACGCGGGGGCGACGGGGACCACGCCCGCCCAGTGGGGCAGGCCCAGGTCCTCGGCGTCGTCGTTGCTCGGGCCGGTGCGCAGCTTCGCGGAGACCTCGGTCAGGTCCACGCGGATCACCGCCGTGGCGGCGAGTTCCTTGGCGTTGGCGGGCCGGATGTCCGCGGAGCGGCCCGGCACGGCGGAGTCGACCAGGGCGTCCAGGGCCATCCGGCACTCCGCCTCGTCGGTGACCTGGTAGGCGGTGCCGTGCACGACCACCGAGCGGTAGTTGAGCGAGTGGTGGAAGGCCGAGCGGGCCAGTACGAGGCCGTCGACATGTGTCACGGTCACGCAGACGGCCAGGCCCGGATCGGCTTTGCCGGCCGCGAGCAGGGGGCGGGAGCCGGTCGAGCCGTGCATGTAGATCGATTCGCCGACCCGGGCGAACAGCGTGGGCAGGACCACGGGCGCGCCGTCGCGGACGAAGCCGAGGTGGCAGATGTAGGCCTCGTCGAGTATCGAGTGGACCGTCTCGCGGTCGTAGCGCGCCCGGTCGCGGGACCGGGTGGGGACCGTGCGGTCGGTGGGCTCGTACGCGCCGGTCGTCCCGGTGCTCTCGGTCGTCGTCTCCGTGGCGGGCGTGGCGGTCATGATGCCGACTCCATTGCACTAGTGCATACTGTGGTTTGTGCTAGTAGAGTATCGGATCACAGGGCGCGGCACAGCGGATATCGCGGCCAGCGTCGAGGCGGGCGTGGCATCGGGCGCGCTGCCACCCGGATCGCTGCTGCCGCCGATGCGGGAACTGGCGGGCGAACTGGGCGTCAACCCCAACACCGTGGCGGCTGCCTACAGGACACTGCGCGAGCGCGGGGTCATCGAAACCGACGGGCGGCGGGGGAGCAGGGTGCGGCCCCGCCCCTCCAGTACCCCGCGGGACGCGCTGCGGATGGTGGTGCCGGCGGGCGTGCGCGACATCGCGGAGGGCAATCCGGACGTGTCGCTGCTCCCCGCCCTGGACGGGGCGCTGGCGGCCGCGGCCCGGCGGTACGCGCAGGCCCCGACCCTCTACGGAGCGGACCCGGTCGCGCCGGACCTGGCCCGGCTCGCCCGGGCGGACTTCGATGCGGACGCCGTGCCGCCCGGCCCGGTGGCGGTGACCTCGGGTGCGCTGGACGCGATGGAACGGGTGCTCGTCGCCCACCTGAGGCCCGGGGACGCGGTGGCGGTCGAGGACCCGGGCTGGGGCGGCTCGCTCGACCTGGTCCCCGCACTGGGGCTACGGGTGCTGCCGGTCGCGGTGGACGACGACGGGCCACGGGCCGACGCGGTGGCCCGGGCGCTCGCCGCCGGGGCCCGGGCGCTGGTGGTGACCTCGCGGGCGCAGAACCCGACCGGCGCCGCGGTGAGCGCGGCGCGGGCGGGGGAGCTGCGGGAACTGCTGGCGCGCCACCCCGGGGTGCTGCTGATCGAGGACGACCACGGCCACGGGATCGTCGACCTGCCGTTGCACCCGCTGGCCGGGGTGACCGGGCACTGGGCGCTGATCCGGTCCACGGCGAAGGCCTACGGGCCCGACCTGCGGCTCGCCGTGCTCACGGGCGACGCGGTGACGCTGGACCGCGTGCGGGGGCGCCAGCGACTGGGCCCGGGCTGGGTGAGCCGGCTGCTCCAGCACGCGGTGGTGGAGCTGTGGACCTCGGACGCCGTGGACCGCGCCGCGGTGGCCCGCGCGTACGGGGAGCGGCGGGACGCCCTGGTCGGGGCCCTGCGGGAGCGGGGGGTGCGGGCGCACGGCCGGAGCGGGCTGAACGTGTGGGTGCCGGTGGCCGACGAGACGGTGGTGGTCACGAGGCTGCTCGCCGCCGGATGGGCGGTGGCCGCCGGGGCGATCTTCCGGGTCGAGGCGGGACCGGGAGTGCGGCTGACCGTGTCGCAGCTGGAGGTCTCGGAGGTGCCGGGCCTGGCGGACGCCGTGGCCGCGGCGGTCCGTACGGGGGTGGCG
>NZ_JARAYQ010000417.1:0-4741 GCF_033794505.1 Streptomyces sp. MB09-01
GCCTCCCGGCCGCGCCCCACCCCACGTACTCGTGCCGCAAGCCTTCCCCACCAGCGCCTTTCGGGCAAGGAGGATGTCCCCATGGCGAAGAAGATGACTCAAGAGGAATGGCGGGCATTCGTCTCCCATTCCACCCGCACCGGAAAGCTCTCCACCGTCCGCGAGGACGGCAGCCCGCACATCGCTCCCATCTGGTTCGTCCTCGACGGCGATTCCTTCGTGTTCAACACCGGCAAGGACACCGCCAAGGGGCGCAACCTCGCCCGCGACGGCCGGTTCGCGCTCTGCGTGGACGACGACCGGCCGCCGTTCTCGTACGTCGTGCTCCAGGGCCGTGCCGAGATCAGCGGATACTCCGACGACGCGGACGAGTTGCTCGCCTGGGCGACCCGGATCGGCGCCCGTTACATGGGCGAGGAGCGTGCGGAGTCCTTCGGCCGCCGCAATGCCGTCCCGAGCGAACTCCTCGTCCGGGTCCCGATCGACAAGGTGATCGCCCTCGCCGGCATCGCGGACTGACCCGTCCCGGGTGGAGCCGCAGGCCGGTTCACACGGAATCGGCGTGCGGCTCCACCGACTCCAGCAGCCGGGCGGTGTGCACCCGACCGGCGTACTCGACCAGCCTGATCAGCACTTCCTTCCCCGAGTCCTTGTCCCTCGCGTCACACAGCACCACCGGCGTCCCCTGGTCCAGGTCCAGCGCCCGCGACACGTCGTGCGCCCCGTACCGCCGCGCGTCCGTGAAGCAGTTGACGGCCACCACGAAGGGGATGCGCCGGTGCTCGAAGTAGTCCACCGCCGGAAAGCTGTCCTCCAGCCGCCGCGTGTCGGCGAGCACCACCGCGCCGAGCGCTCCCTGCGACAACTCGTCCCACAGGAACCAGAACCGGTCCTGCCCCGGGGTGCCGAACAGGTACAGGGCCAGCCCGGACCGGATGGTGATCCGCCCGAAGTCCATGGCCACGGTCGTCGTCGTCTTCTGGTCCACGCCGCCCGTGTCGTCGACCAGTTCGCCCGCCTCGCTCAGCAACTCCTCGGTCCGCAGCGGACGGATCTCGCTCACCGCGCCCACCAGGGTGGTCTTGCCGGCCCCGAAGCCACCCGCCACCAGGATCTTCAGCGCGAGCGAGGCCAGTTCGGCGTCCTCCCCGGGTCCGGGATCCACGTCCACGTCCACATCGATGTCCGGGCCCGGGGCAGGTCCGGCAGGTCCGGCAGGTCCGTTGTCATGCTGTCCCATCAAAGCGCTCGCAATCCCTCGATGACTTCACGCAGAATCCGCTCGTCCGGCAGCTGTGCGGGCGGTACCGGCCGGCTGACCTTGACGTGCCCGCCCTCCAGCAGGTCCCCGAGCAGGACCCGCACCACCCCCACCGGCAGGTCGGCGTCGGCGGCGAGTTCCGCCACCGACTGGGTCTCGGACCGGCAGAGTCCGAGCAGCGCCCGATGTTCGGGGCCGAGCAGCGACTCGGCCGCCTCGTCCGCGCCCGCCGGGTCCACCACGACCAGCGCGATGAGGTCGAAGCGGACCCCGTGGGGTCCCGGCTTCGTACGCCCGCCGGTCATGGCGTACGGACGGACGAGCGGGCCCGCCTCGGCGTCGTACCACTGGCCGTTCATGTGCCGGACCGCCGCCCTCAGCCGGCGGCCGGCGGCCGCGCCGCGAACCGGGGCGGCGTGTAGAGGTGCTCGCCGACCCGCTTCACGAGCCGGGCCATCTCGTAGGCGATCAGGCCGATGTCGGCGCTGGCGGCGCTGAGCACGGCGAGGCAGGAGCCGTCTCCGGCAGCCGCGACGAAGAGGAAGCCCTCGTCCATCTCGACCATCGTCTGGCGCACGCCCCCGGCGTGGAAGTGCCGGCCCGCGCCCTTCGCCAGGCTGTGGAAGCCGGAGGCCACCGCCGCCAGGTGCTCGGCGTCCTCCCGGCTGAGCGCGCTGGAGGCTCCGACCGCCAGCCCGTCGTTGGAGAGGACCACGGCGTGCCGGACCTCTCGGACCCGGCGCACCATGTCGTCCAGCAGCCAGTCCAGTTCGCCGGACCTGCGGACGCCGTCCAGGTCGATCCTCTGGTGTTCGATCATCACCGTTCTCCTTCGCTGCCTGCATGGGGGGAGCTCTCCTGGGCGCCGCGGACCCAGCCGGCCCGGTAGGCCGCCATCCGGTCCCGGGCCTGCTCCGGGCTGCGGCCCGGCGGGTCCTCGGGGACGCGGGCACCGGCGGGGGCCTTGGGGGCCGGGGCCTCCCGGAGCTGCGGGACGAGGCTGGCCTGGCGCACCCGGCGCGGCAGTTCCGTCACCGAGGCCGAGGGGGCCGACGCCGCCTGGGTACGGGCGACCGCGCCGCCGGGGGCGCGCGGCCGCAGCGGCGCCACCGGGGCCGGGCGCTGCTCCTCGGGTGCGGGGGTCCGGTCCGGAGCCGGGGCCGGAGCCGGGGCCGTGGCCGGAGCCGGGGCCGTGGCCGGGATGCCGCGCGGGTCCTCCCGTACCGCCGAGCCGCGCCGGTCTTCCCGTACCGCCGCGCCGTGCGCGTCCTCCCCTACGACGGTCATGGTGTGCGGCGGCTCCGCCTGCGCCACCGGCTCCGGTGGCGGTGCCGCGGCCCGGTGCTCGGGCCCGCTGCCGGTGGCGGGGCCGGGGTCGGCGACCGGGAGGGCGCCCTGGAGCATGGCGTTCGGCAGGAGCACCACCGCGGTGGTGCCGCCGTAGGGCGACGTGCGCAGGTGCACCTTCACCCCGTGCCGGGCCGCGAGGCGGCTGACCACGAAGAGCCCGAGCCGGTCACTGTCGAAGAGGTCGAGCGCCTCGGACTGCTCGATGCGCCGGTTGGCGTCGCCCAGGGTTTCGCGGCCCATGCCGAGCCCGCGGTCCTCGACCTCCAGGACGTAGCCGGCGCCGACGGGTTCTCCGCTGACCCGGACCTTGGTGTGGGGCGGGGAGAACTGTGCGGCGTTCTCGATGAGTTCGGCGAGCAGGTGGGTGAGGTCGGCGACGGCGCCCCCGACCACGGCGGCCTCGGCGAGCTGGCGGACCTCGATGCGCGGGTACTCCTCGATCTCGGAGACCGCGGCCCGTACGACGTTGGTGAGGGGGACCGGTATCCGCCAGGCCCGGCCCGGGGCCGCGCCGGACAGGATGATCAGACTTTCCGCGTGCCGGCGCATCCGGGTGGTGAGGTGGTCGAGACGGAAGAGGTCGCCGAGCTCGTTCGGATCATCGGCGCGCCGTTCCATCGAGTCGAGCAGGGTGAGCTGCTTGTGCACGAGGACCTGGCTGCGGCGGGCGAGATTGACGAAGACGCCGGATATCCCGCTGGCGAGCTCGGCCCGCTCGACGGCGGCGCTGAGCGCGGCCCGGTGGACGGTGCCGAGCGCCTCGCCGACCTGGGTGATCTCGTCGTCGGCGGGCGGCCCGGGCGGGGTCTCGGCGGTGACGTCGATGTCCTCGCCGGCGCGCAGCCGTTCCATCGCCTGCGGGAGCTTGCGGTGGGCGATCTCCAGAGCCGTGTTGCGCAGCGAGACCAGTTCCACGACGAGCGCGCGGCCGATCCGTACGGAGATGACGAGCGAGGCGGCGACGGCCGCCAGGCCCAGCAGTACGGCGGCACCGGCCGGGCTCAGCGCCCCTTCGGCGAGCGGATCGGCCCGGTCGGCGGCCGCGGCGTGCGCGGCCTCCTCGATCTCCAGCATCGAGGCGCCGATGCCGCTGTGGGCGGCCTCCCAGCCGGCGGGCGCCCCTCGGCTGTCCTTGGAGGTGCCGGCCGCGAGCGCGCGGTCCTCGGCGCCGGTGAGGTCGGCATAGGCGGAGCTCTTGGCGACGGACTGCCAGGCGGCCTGCTGGGCGGCGGGTAGGTCGCGGGCCGCGGAGTCGGTGAGCGCGCGGCGCGCCTCGACGGCGCCGGTCAGCTGCCGGAGCGTTTCGGCGCTGCGCGGGCCCGGTACGGCGAGCAGGGCGTCCTCGCGCGACAGGAGTTCACCGGCGCGGGCGAACTCGAGCAGCACGCGGGCGTCGGGGCCGAGTTCGGCGTCCTCGCCGCCCGTCAGGGCGCCGCCCACGGCGAAGGCGGAGTCGACCACGCGCGTGTAGATCTCGTAGGCCGCCTCCGGGCTGGCGCGGCGGTCGGTGATGTCCTTGCGGGCCGATCCCAGGTCCTCGGCGGCGGCGACGAACGTGCCCAGGCGGACCACGATGTCGGAGCGGTGGTCGCCGGAGTCGGCGACGGTGTGGCGGTCGCCGAGCCGCAGCCGCCGGACGGCGCTGTCGGTGCGGCGGGCCTGCTGGTCCAGGGTGCCCGGGTCGGCGGTGGGGTCGGCGAGGAGGCGGACGGCGGCCCGCCGCTCGGCTTGGAGTTCGATGACGGCGGCGGCGACGGGGGTGCGTATCTCGGCGTCGGCCTGGTGGATGCGGCTGAGGCGGGCGACGTCCTGGGCGGTGTTGACGGTGGCGAAGGCCCAGAGGGCGAGGAGCGAGACGACCGGGACCATCAGGAGCGAGACGATCTTCGCGCGGACGGTGGCGGGCCGCAGTCGCAAGCGGGGTCCGCGGTCGCGCGGGACGGTCCGTGTGCCCGGGAGGGTCTGGTGGGCCCGGTGCTCCGCCGTTTCCTCGGCCGGCGGTCCGGCGTGGGCCCGGCGGCCGCGTGCCGGGGGCGCGGGCAGCCGCGGCGCCGCTGCTTCCGGTCTTCTGCGGGGTGTTCGCATGGGCTCCTCGTTCCGGGCGGTGCCTACGGGTGCGGTGGCGGGGGG
>NZ_JARAYQ010000418.1:0-4735 GCF_033794505.1 Streptomyces sp. MB09-01
GGCATGGGCGGGGCGGTCAGTGCAGGGGGATCGTCCGGATCAGGCCGGCGAAGGCCTGCTCTTCCGCCTCGGTCAGTTCCACGGACTCCATCGGGTGCGAGGCCGAGCTGCGCTGCGCCGGGATCATCGGCAGGCCCTCGTTGGCGCCGGGCTCCGGGTGGTGGAAGCGGCTGTCCCACAGCATGTGGCCGAGGCCGAAGACCCAGACGATCGCGGCCACGAGCAGGACGGCCAGGCCGATTTCCTGAGCGAGGGAGATGGAGGGGAACACGCGGATCCTCCAGGGAGGGGGCGGTACAAGCCGGGGCAAGATCGGGCGTGGAGATACTCAACACCACAACCGGTGGATTCGGTAGGGATGTGTCGAGCGTCACGCCAGGGCCGAAAGTCCCCACCTTGCCCAGAAAAGGGCCCTTTACGGCTTCAGCTGCAGCTTGAAGCCCTCGTGGCTGCGTGCGAAGCCCAGCCGCTCGTAGAAGCGGTGGGCCGCGGTGCGCCGCTTGCTGCTCGTCAGCTGGACCAGGCCGCAGCCGCGCTCGCGGGCCCGCTCGACGGCCAGACGCATCAGCTCCGCGCCGAGTCCCGCGCCCCGCCGGTCCGCGCGGACCCGTACGGCCTCCACCACGGCCCGCTCGCGTCCGTTCTGGCCCAGGCCCGGTATGTAGGTCAGCTGGAGGCAGCCTAGGACGATCTCGTGCGCCCCGTCCGACGCGTGCGCCCCGTCCGTGAGGACCAGCATCTCGTTGCGGGGGTCCGCCTCGATGGCGGCGAAGGCCCGCTCGTGCGCCTCGCCGACCACGATCGAGGCCGGGTCGAGGACCTGGTCCTCGTCCGCGAGCAGGGCGAGCACGGCGGGCAGGTCCCGTCGGGTGGCGGTGCGGAAGGTCATGGCCAAATTGTGGCAGGGGGCCGGCCCGGACGGCGGCCGGACCCCCTGCGGCTCGTGGGAGCGGGGAGTTACGGGCGGAAGCGCAGCACCTGCGGGTCGTGGTCGCTGTTCTGCGCCGCGAACTCCGCGTTGATGTGCACGCTGTCGTACGTGAACTTCTTGATCGCCGGGCTGGTCAGGATCTGGTCCAGCACCTGCGCGTTGCCCTGGTAGACGTACGAGTAGCGCTCCGCCTTCGGCAGCGACTTGATCGCCGGGTACAGCGCCCCGCCGTCCGCGAGCGCGTCCGTCGTCGCCGAGAACTCGAAGTCGTTGATGTCACCGAGGACCAGGACGTTCGCGTTCTTGTCCGCCGCCAGGATCTCCTTGACGAAGCCGTTCACGGCCTGCGCCTGCAGCAGCCGCTTGGCCTCCGAGGAACGGACCGGCGGCTGGTGGTGCGAGGTCAGGCCCTCGTCACCGCCCTTGGAGCCGAAGTGGTTGGCGATCACGAAGACCGTCTTGCCGCGGAAGACGAACTCGCCCGCGAGCGGCTTGCGGCTGTCCGCCCACGCCGGGTTCGCGGGGTCGACGCGGCCGGGGGAGTGGGTCAGGGCGGCCTTGCCGTTCTCCTTGACCACGCCGGTCGCCGTCACCGCGTCGCCCGGCGCGCGCTCGGTGAAGGAGACCCGCGCCGGGTTGAAGAGGAAGACCTGGCGGATGTTGCCGCCGGGCTCGCCGCCGTCCTTCTTGTCCTCGGGGTTGACGGTCCGCCACTGGTACGCCGGGCCGCCCGCCGCCGTGATCGCCGCGGTGAACTTCGTCAGCGTCTGCTCGGCGGAGACGGTGCCGTCGTTCTTGGCGCCGTTGTCGTCCTGGATCTCCTCCAGGGCGAGGACGTCGGGGGAGGCGAGGTTCTCGACGACCGCCTTCGCCAGCGCGTCGAACTTCTCCTGCGGGTCGGTCGGGTCGAGGTTCTCCACGTTGTACGTGGCCACCGCGAGCTCCTGCTCGGCCTGCGGCTTGGTCTTCTCGGGGGCGAGGGTGCCCGCCGTGACCGTGCCGAGGGTGCGGGCCACCAGCGTGTAGCCGCCGAACTGGTTGAAGTCCAGCGGGCCCTCGGTGGTGCCGGTCAGCTTGTCGCCGACGTTGGCCACCGGGAAGGGCTGCTGCGCGAGGGGCGCGAGCTGCTGGATCTGGAGGCGGCCGGTGTTCTGGGACTCGTAGGAGCCGTAGACCGTGCCACCGCGCTTGGCGGCGTTCTCCCAGCCCTTCACCGTGACCCACAGCTCCGAGTACGGGTCGGTGGCGCCGACCACGCGGGAGGTGCCGATGCGGACGTTCATGCCCTCCAGGGACTCGTAGTAGTCCAGAGCGTAGCGCGCGGGCTCCAGGGTCAGGCCGTTGATGCTGCCGGCGGCGGCCGGGTCGCCCGCCGGGGCGTACTCGGCGGGCACCGAGTACTCGTTGACGGCGGTGGCCTCGGGCAGCGCGTTGCCGGAGGAGACCACGGTCACCGTCGGCTTGGAGATCTGGGTCACCGACTGGTTGCCGGAGTTCAGACCGCCGGGGACGTACTCGCCGACGGTGCCGGAGACCTTCACCGCGTCGCCCGCGGCGACGGTCGGGACGGAGCTGGTGAAGACGAACACGCCCTCACTGGTGGCGTCGTTGTCGTCGGCGTCCGGGTCCTGGATCCAGAAGCCGCGTGAGCCGTAGGTCCGCACGCCCGTCACGATGCCCTCGACGTCGGTGACCTGCTTGCCGTTCAGCGGGGATATCCGGGTGGTGCCCTGGATGTCGTGGATGCGTATCGGATCGGCGGACACGGCGCCTTCGGCCGCGTCGGCGGAGCCCGCGAGCAGGCCGGTGGCCAGCGCGGTGGCGACGAGGGCCGCGACGGCGGCGGAACGGGGATGCGAGGAGCGCATGGGCGGGAACTCCGGTGTGGGAGAGGGAAAGGAGGGGTGCGGCAGCGGGGTCGCAGCGAGATCTGCGGAAGGCGTGCCGCTCCCGATACATCTACGCGCGTCAATTTCCTGTGTGGCCAGCAAAGTTGTCAAGCCCTCCAGGGAACACGGCAGCTGACTGTGGGATGAACCAAAGGTGATGGCCCGCCGGATGGTCCCGAAATGCGTCTACGCTGGAGCGCCGAACGACGGCCACCGCTGTCATCTGCGCCACATCTGCCCTGCGCCGCCCTGCCTGCCATGTCGGCCATGTCGCCGATGTCCGCGCGCACATGACGGACCAATCGGTCGTCACGGCCCGCCGGCCCGGCTGCGCGCCCGGCCCCACCGCGTCCGCGAGGAGAACAGCACCATGTCCGCAGAGTCGCACCCCACGCTGCCGCCGGTACGGCTGCACTCCGACGCGGAACTGGCGCGCGACGCCCTCGTCGCCCCGCTGTTCGCGCGTGCCGTACGCCTCGCCCGCTGGGCCGGACCCGGGACGCGCGTCGGCATCGGCGGGGAACTCGCCGCGGACCAGCTGCCCGAGGCCGTCGCGGTGCTCGGCGTCGACGCCGCCGACGCGGACTCCGCCGGGTACGCGGGCCAGGCCTGGCGGGTCGCCGTGGACACCGGCCTGGTCGACGTGACGGAGCCGGAGGAGGGCGCCGGTCCCCGCAATGGTCAGGACGCCGGTCAGGGCGGCGAAGAGCAGTTCGGCACGGCCGCGCCCGGCGAGGACCTGGCGCTGGTGACGAGCGGTGCGCCCGGCGACGTGCTCGACCTGTGGCTGGCGGCCCTGGACACGGTGCTCGCCGACGCGGCGGTGCCCGACCTGAACGGCCTCGTCGACGCGCTGGACGCGGGCGGCGAGATCGACTTCGACCGGCTGGACTGGAACCCGGGCCGCGAGGCGGACTTCCTCGACGGGGTCCTCGCCAACCTCTACCTGCTCACCGTCACCGAGGGCGGAGCGGCGGACCGGCCGGTTCCGCTGCCGGTGCTCGCCGCGTCGATGGTCGTGCCCGACGGCATGGGCAACCCCACCGACGCCGTGCTGGAGCAGGTCTCGGACGCGATGATGCGCCTCGACGACCAGTTCAGGCAGCTGGAGCCGATCGGGCTGGTCGAGTACCGGCCCGTCGACGAGGAGCTGATGGCGGAGGCCGACGAGGCGGAGACCGCCGCCGGCGCGTCGCGGCCGGGCGGCCCCGCCGTCGTGGACGACGAGGACGTCTCCCGCTACGGCATGGTCCGCCTCACCGCGCTCGGCCTGTACGGGATCCGGGCCCGCATGCTGGAGGCCGGGGTCGAGGCCCCCGCCGTCGGCGAACTGGCCGACAAGGGCGCCGACGCACTGCTCGACGCGGTCTCCTTCTACCCCGAGGACGCCGCCCAGGCCGAGATCGAACAGTGGCTGGCCGGCCGCGAACTGCCCGCGGCGGCGGCCGAACTGCTTGCCGCCGCCCGCGGGGACGACGAGGGCGGCCCGCTGCGCCGGCTCCGTTGCCAGCAGGCCCTGGCGCCGGCTGGGCCGGAGGCCGAGGTGGCGGTCCGCGCGGTGCTGGACGACGCGGAGCTCGGCGGGCTCGCCCGGGTGTGGCTGGCGGAGCGCGGGGTGGCCGACGTACCGGCGCCGGACCCGGAGATGGTGTTCTGGTTGACGGTCGACACCATCGCGGCGCAGCTGGCCGCCGATGGGGAGACGGAGGAGCTGCCGCTCCTGATGGAGACGCTGACCGCCTATCACACGGGATTCTTCGAGCAGGTGTGGCGGGTGGAGCACCCGGCGACGGCGCACGTCCTGGAGGCGATGGGCCGGCTGCACCCGGACAAGAAGGCGGCGAAGGAGGCCCGCAAGGCCGCCTTCAAGGCACGTTCCCGCCGCCCCTGAGCCGAGCCGGGAGGTGGGTGGGGG
>NZ_JARAYQ010000419.1:0-4645 GCF_033794505.1 Streptomyces sp. MB09-01
TTTTTGTGGCTTGGGAATTTTTATTAGGACCAGCGCCCGCCCCGCGCTCGTCGCCGAGCTCCGCGCGACCACCGTCGACCCCGACGCCTCGCCCGCCCTGCGTGACGCCGCCGCCCGGCGCCTGGCCCGTCTCGCCGCGCTCACCGACGACGAGGACCGCCCCCTGGTCCCGTCCGCGCACCCGCAGCGCTGGTGGGGCCTGTACGAGCCCACCCGCAGCAGCGTCCCGCTCCGCGACCGGGACCGGCCCGTCGCCCTGTCCGGCAGCGCCTTGGAGCAGCTCGCGAACACCTGCTCCCTGCAGTGGTTCCTGGGCCGCGAGGTCAAGGCCGACACCGCCTCCACCGCCGCCCAGGGCTTCGGCAACGTCGTCCACGTCCTCGCCGACGAGGTCGCCTCCGGCCGCACCCCCGCCGACCTGGCCGTCCTCATGGAACGCCTCGACTCGGTGTGGGACGCCCTCGCCTTCGACGCCCCCTGGAAGTCCCGGCAGGAGAAGGACAACGCCCGCGCCGCCCTCGAACGCTTCCTGCGCTGGCACACCACCGACCGCGGCGGCCGGACGGCCGTGGCCACGGAGCACGAGTTCGACGTCACGCTCGAAGCCGGTGAGGTCGCCGTCCGCATCCGGGGTTCCATGGACCGGGTCGAATCGGACCCGCAGGGGCGTGCGTACGTCGTCGACTTCAAGACCGGCAAGTCCGCGCCCACCAAGGACGAGGTGGCCCGCCACCCCCAGCTCGCGGTCTACCAGCTCGCCGTGCGCGAGGGCGCCGTCGACGAGGTCTTCGACGGGCTGCGCCCCACACCCGGCGGCGCCGAGCTCGTCCAGCTCCGCCAGGGCGCGGCCCAGCGCGACGGCGGCGACACGGTCCCCAAGGTCCAGGCCCAGCAGCCGCTCGACGGGGAGTGGGTCGGCGACCTGCTCGCGACCGCTGCCGGCCGGGTGCTGGACGAGCGGTTCGCACCCGCCGCGGGCAAGCACTGCGACCACTGCTCCTTCCGCAGCTCGTGCAGCGCCCGTCCGGAGGGCCGCCAGACGGTCGAGTGAGCGGCCTCCCTGCCGGGCCGGGAGGGCCGGGAGAGCCGGGACGGTCAGGGCTGTCGGTGGGGGCGGCTAGCCTTTTTACGTGTCCGCGCGTGCGTCCGTCCTCTCCGATCCCGAGCAGCTCAAGGAGCTCCTCGGGATCCCCTTCACGCCCGAACAGATGGCCTGCGTCACCGCCCCGCCCGCCCCGCAGGTCGTCGTCGCCGGCGCCGGCTCCGGCAAGACCACCGTCATGGCCGCCCGCGTGGTCTGGCTGGTGGGCACCGGCGCGGTCGCACCCGAGCAGGTCCTCGGCCTGACCTTCACCAACAAGGCCGCCGGCGAACTGTCCGAGCGCGTACGGAAGGCCCTCGCGCGGGCCGGCATCACCGACCCGGACCCTTTCCCCGCCTTCGCCGGAGGGACCCCCGCCCCGGCCGGCGCCGAGGGGGCCGGCGGAGAGCCGCGCATCTCGACGTACCACGCCTTCGCCGGCCAGCTCCTGAAGGACCACGGCCTGCGCATCGGCCTGGAGCCCAGCTCCCGCCTCCTCGCCGACGCCACCCGCTTCCAGCTCGCCGCGAAGGTGCTGCGCGAGGCCCCCGGCCCGTACCCCTCGCTCACCAAGTCCGTCCCCGACCTGGTCGGCGACCTCCTCGCGCTCGACGGCGAGCTCTCCGAGCACCTGGTCGAGCCGGACCGGCTCCGCCTCCACGACACCGCGCTCCTGGACGTGCTCGCCGGCACCAAGCTCACCAACGAGGACCTGCGCAAGGTCCCCGAGGCCGTGCGCGGCCGCCTCGAACTGCTGGAGCTCGTCGTCCGCTACCGCGCCGCCAAACGCGCCCGCGACCTCTTCGACTTCAGCGACCAGATAGCCCTCTCCGCACAGCTCGCCACCACCCGCCCCGAGGTCGGCGCACTGCTGCGCGAGGAATTCAAGGTCGTGCTCCTGGACGAGTACCAGGACACCTCGGTCGCCCAGCGGCTCCTGCTCTGCGGGCTCTTCGGCGCGGGCTCCGGCCACGCCGTGACCGCCGTCGGCGACCCCTGCCAGGCCATCTACGGCTGGCGCGGCGCCTCCGTCGCCAACCTCGACGACTTCCCCGAGCACTTCCCGCACGCCGACGGGAGCCCCGCCACCCGGCTCTCCCTCAGCGAGAACCGGCGCAGCGGCGGCCGGCTCCTGGACCTGGCCAACGGGCTCGCCGCCCCGCTGCGCGCCATGCACGAGGGCGTGGAGGCGCTGCGCCCCGCGCCGGGCGCCGAGCGCGCGGGCCTGGTCCGCTGCGCCCTGCTGGAGACCCACGCCCAGGAGCTCGACTGGCTCGCCGACTCCGTCGCCCACCTGGTCCGCACGGGCACGGAGCCGCGCGAGATCGCGGTCCTGTGCCGCTCGGCCGGGGACTTCGCGCGGATCCAGGCCGTGCTGGTGGACCGGGACGTGCCGGTGGAGGTCGTCGGCCTCTCCGGCCTGCTGCACCTCCCCGAGGTCGCGGACCTCGTCGCCGTCTGCGAGGTCCTCCAGGACCCGGGCGCGAACGCCTCCCTCGTCCGGCTCCTCATCGGTCCGCGCTGGCGGATCGGCGCGCGCGACCTGGCCCTGCTGGGCCGCCGGGCGCGGCTCATGGTGGGCCGGTCGCCGGCCGGTGCGGACCCGGACGAACGGCTGGCGGCGGCCGTGGAGGGAGTGGACCCGGCGGAGATCGTGTCCCTGGCCGACGCGCTGGAGACCTTCCTCGACGGCGCCGGGCAGGCCCCGGACGACCTCCCCTTCTCGGCGGAGGCCCGGGTCCGCTTCGCGCACCTCGCCCAGGAACTGCGCGACCTGCGCCGCTCCCTGGCCGATCCGCTCATGGACGTCCTGCATCGCGTGCTGTCCGCGACCGGCCTGGAGGTGGAGCTGTCCGCCTCCCCGCACGCCCTGGCGGCCCGCCGCCGCGAGACGCTGTCGAACTTCATGGACGTCGCGGCCGGTTTCGCCGCGCTCGACGGCGAGGCCTCGCTGCTGGCCTTCCTGGCGTTCCTGCGCACGGCCGCCCAGTACGAGAAGGGCCTGGACCACGCCCTGCCGGGCGGGGAGAACACGGTCAAGGTCCTGACGGCGCACAAGTCGAAGGGCCTGGAGTGGGACGTGGTCGTCGTCCCGGACCTGTGCGCGGGGTCCTTCCCGAAGGAGAAGGCGCCGGAGGCCTGGACCGCGTACGCGAAGGTGCTCCCGTACGCGCTGCGCGGCGACGCCCCCACCCTGCCGGCGGACCCGGACTGGACCTCGGCCGGCCTGAAGGCGTTCAAGACGGCCCTGAAGGACCACAAGGCGACGGAAGAGCTCCGCCTGGGCTACGTGACCTTCACCCGCCCCCGCTCCCTCCTCCTGGCCTCGGGCCACTGGTGGGGCCCGACCCAGAAGAAGCGCCGCGGCCCTTCCGCCTTCCTGTCGGCCCTGTACGAGCACTGCGCGGCGGGCTTCGGCGAGATCGAGGCCTGGGCGGAGGAGCCGGAACCGGCCGCCGAGAACCCGTCCCTCGCCGACGACTCCACCCCGGACCACTCCTGGCCCCTCCCGCTCGACCCGCATTCGCTCACCCTGCGCCGGGCGGCGGCCGCCCTGGTGGAGTCCTACCTGGCGGCCCCGCCCCCGCCGGAGGACGACGACCCCTACCTCTGGCCCCCGGACTGCGAAGACCCCTCCTACGACGAAGAGCCCTGGCCGGACGACGAGGACGCCTGGGCCGACACCCCGTGGGGCGAGGCGCCGGCGGCCGAGGGGCCGGCCGCCGGCGGTCCGACGGCACCGCCGACCGATGGCGCAGCCGGGCATCCGCGGGGCGCACCGCGGCCCGGCGCGGCCCGCCCGGCGGCGGACCCGCCCACCGGCGCCCCGGCACCGCAGGGCGATGCCGCAGCCGCGCCCGGGGCCGCGAGCCCGGCCCCCGGCGGGGTCCGGGGCAGCGCTCCGCACACGGCGCAGCCGCATCCCGACTCCTGGCAGGAGGCCGTCCGGGCTCCTGCCGGCGTGCCCGCGCCCCGGGCCGCAGGCCCGACCCCCGAGGCAGCCCCGGCTCGGGGAAGGGGCGGGGCGGGGGCGGAACCCGGTCCGGCCGGCCCGGTCGCGGAACCCGGTCCGGCCGAGCCGGCCGCGCCGCTCGACTACGACCTCTGGCCGGAAGCCGATGCCCGGCCCGCGCCCGACGGCGGCGCAGCCGTGCCCGCGGGCACGCACCCCATCGCGGACGCGGCCCGGCCCGCCGGCCCGTTCGACGACGACCTCTGGCCGGAGGCGGCCCACTGGGGGACCGCCGAAGGGCCGGGCGGAGCCCGACGCACCGGCACCGGCGCCCCGGAGGGCGACGAGCCCCGGGCCGGCGAGGCCCGGGCCGCGCAGGCCCGGCCGGGGGCCCGCCCGGGCGACGGCGCCGCCGGACTCGTGCCCGAGGACGCGCGCGCCATCGCCTCCTGGGACCGCGACCTCGACGCCCTGGAGGGCGAGCTCCGCCGCGCCCGCGCCGCCGTCCGCGACGTCGAGCTGCCCGCCGCCCTCTCCGCGAGCCAGCTGCTCCGGCTCGCCGCCGACGAGCAGGGCTTCGTACGGGACCTCGCCCGCCCCATGCCCAAGCC
>NZ_JARAYQ010000041.1:0-40846 GCF_033794505.1 Streptomyces sp. MB09-01
GCCCGGCGCGCCCCGCCGCGGCGGCGGGGCGCGCCGGGCAGCATGCTCCCGGGCCCGGTTGAGTCTCCCGTGGGGGGAGACCTCAAGCTGGGGGCATGGACAGCGACGTGCTCCATTCCATCGGAGAACTATCCCGCCGGACCGGCCTGACGGTGAAGACCATCCGGTTCTATTCCGACCAGGGCATCGTCCCGCCGACCGACCGGAGCCCGGCGGGCTACCGGCTCTACGGCCCCGACGCACTCGCACGCCTGGACCTGGCCCGCACGCTGCGCGATCTCGGGCTCGATCTGGCGACCGTGCGCAAGGTGCTGGACCGGGAGGCGTCCGTCGCGGACGTCACGGAAGCGCACGCCAACGCCCTGGACGTGCAGATCGAGACGCTCCGCCTGCGCCGGGCAGTACTCCGCGCCGTCGCCAGGCGCGGCCCCACCACCATGGAGATGGACCTCATGCACCGACTTGCCACGCTCTCCCAGGCCGAACGACGCCGACTGGTCTCCGGCTTCATCGACGACGCCTTCAAAGGCCTTCACACCAACCCCGAGTTCGTGACCCTGATGCGATCCGCGATGCCCGAGCTCCCCGACGATCCCACGCCCGAACAGCTCGAGGCCTGGGTGGAACTCGCCGGACTCTGCCAGGACGCCGACTTCCGCGTCGCGCTGCGCCGCACGGCCGAGGACCAGGCGGAAGAGCCCTCCCAACAGGACGTCGGCACTCTGCACGACGCTCTCGACCAAGCGATGCGTGAACGCATCGACGAAGCCGTGTCCGCCGGCCTCCTGCCGGCCTCCGCCCGAGGAGCGTCCCTCGCCGACTCGTTGGGCAGCCTCTACGCCCACGCGTTCGAGCGTGCCGACGAAGCCGATCTCCGCCGCTGGCTCCTCGCCCGCCTGCAGACGACCGCCGACCCGGACGCCGCGCGCTACTGGCAGCTCCTGGCAACGATCAACGGATGGCCCCCCTCACCCACACTCGCTCCCGTCCACTCCTGGTTCACCACCGCCCTCACCGCGAACGAGGACGACCGCAGCAAGGGTCTGACGCGATGAGGAGGCGCGACCTGAAGTTCGGCTTGTACGCGGACGAGCAGGGGCTGGCCTGGGTGAGGCACCTGGTCGGGGACGCCGTCGCCTCCCGGAGTGCGCGGGTCATCGGTGAGACCGCCGCGCACACTTTTTCCGGGAGCGACCTGTCGACCGCCGACGTCTACGACTTCCTGGCGGAACAGTGGGCCGTGGAACATCCCGCTCGGAGCAGCGGCACACGCCAACCGATCGAACTGCGCGTCCACTTGGTGTGTTCCCTGCGGACATGGCGGGCGATCCGCAAGGAAGTGATCAAGACCTTGTGTCCGGAGGGAACGGCTCCGCACACCTGCCGTGTTCCGTGGACGGCTGCCTGACACCGGTCACGAGCGGATCGTGAGGCGGGGGAGGAGGTCCAGGTGCTGGCGGGGGGCAGCGTCCGGGGCGGCGGCCGACAGGCGGTCCAGGAGGAGGGCGGCCGCTCGCGCGCCCACCTCGTGCTTGGCCGGTGCCACTGCCGAGAGGGGTACGTCGGCCATGCCGGCCACCTCGTCGTCGTACGTGATCACCGCCAAGTCCTCCGGCACTCGCACGCCGCGCGCCTGGAGCCTCGGGATCAGCATGATCGCGTCGGTGTCGCTGTGGACGAGGGCGGCGGTCACCCCGCCCGCCGTCACCGCCTCGCAGAGGTAGTCCAGCGTCCGGGCGAACATGTCAGCGTCCGAGAGCGGGCCCGGGCCCGCCGCCGGCCACGGCGGGGCCGGTTCCAGTCCGAGCGCGGACACGGCGGCCTCGTACCCGGCCCGCAGCCGTGCCGTGGTCGGGGTCGCGCGGCTGGCCAGGGCGATCCGCCGGTGACCCAGCTCCACCAGGTGCTGCACCGCGCGGGCCGCACCGTGCGCGTGGTCGGAGGCCACCCGGTCCAGCGAGGCCGCCGGATGCCCCGCCGGTGCCCAGCGCTCCACCAGTACCGTCGGAACCGGGAGTTCGGCAGTCCAGGCACCCTCACCGGGCCCCGGCGACCCGGCTTCCCAGTTCGGTGTCAGCAGCAGCCCGTGTGCCCCCGTGGACAGCAGCCGGTCCGCCTGCGTCCGGTCCTCGCCCGGCAGGTACCGGGTCAGTCCGACGGTCAGCCGCGCACCCCGTGCCTCGACCGCTTCGCGGGCCCCGCGGACGACATCGGCGTAGTAGTACTCGGTGGTCGGGACGACCATCCCGACCACCAGCCCCACTGCGGCGCCTGCGCCTGCACCTCCGCCCGCGCCCGCGACGGCAGCGGCCGGAGGAGCCGGAGCCCGGCCCGGGTCCGCCCGGCTGATCCCCCCGTGCATCCGCTGGATCTCGCCCCGCGCCGCCATCGCCTCGATGTCCCGGCGCAGGGTGACGGGGGAGACGCCGAGCTCCCGGGCCAGGTCCGCCACGCGCACGGTGCCGCGTGCCCGGACGAGCTCGAGCACCTGTGCCTGACGCTGGTTCACGTGTCTTCTCAAGGTGTCCCCCTGCAATCCGCCGGAGTGGCTGGTGTCGGCGACATCATAGGGAATCGAATCGATCGATTCGATCGAATCCGATCAATTGGTCATTGACGGCTCGGACGGTGCGTTCATATATTCGGCGGCGTTCCGTACTTCTCGGCATCTCGACCTCTCTCGGGAGTCAGCGCATGCTCACGTACGACCAGGACGGATTCCGGCGCGCGGGCCGCCCCCACCGCATCCTCTCGGGCGCCCTCCACTACTTCCGGGTCCACCCGGACCTGTGGGAGGACCGGCTCACGCGCCTGCGCGCCCTGGGGGCGAACACCGTGGACACGTACGTCCCCTGGAACTTCCACGAGACCGCCCCCGGCAAGGCCGACTTCACCGGCTGGCGCGACCTCGGCCGGTTCCTGCGCCTGGCCCAGGACCTAGGCCTCGACGCCATCGTCCGCCCCGGCCCGTACATCTGTGCCGAATGGGACTTCGGCGGCCTGCCCGCACGCCTCCTCGCCGTCGACGGGCTCCACCTGCGCTGCTCAGACCCGCGCTTCGAGGCCGAGGTGGACGGCTGGTTCGAGCTCGTCGTCCCGGAACTGCTGCCGTTGCTCGCGAGCCGGGGCGGCCCCGTCGTCGCCGTACAGATCGAGAACGAGTACGGCTCCTACGGCAACGACACCCACTACCGCGCCCACGTGGAGCAGTCCCTCGTCGAACGCGGCGTCGACTGCCTGCTGTTCACCGCAGACGGCCCCGAGGACGCCATGCTCCAGGGCGGCATGCTCCCCGGCCGGCTCGCCACCGCCACCTTCGGAGCCCGGCCCGCCGAACGCCTCGACGCCCTGCGCGGCTACCAGCGGACCGGCCCGCTCGCCGCCATGGAGTTCTGGATCGGCTGGTTCGACCACTGGGGCGAGGACCACCACGTCCGCGCCGTCGATGACGCGGCCGGATCACTCGACGAACTCCTCGCCACCGGCGCCTCCGTCAACCTCTACATGGCCCACGGAGGCACCAACTTCGGCTTCTGGGCCGGCGCCAACCACACCGGATCCCGGCCCGGAGACGCCGGCTACGAGCCCACCGTCACCAGCTACGACTACGACGCACCCATCGGCGAGGCCGGCGAACTCACGCCGAAGTTCCACGCGTTCCGCGAGGTCATCGGCAAGTACCTGCCGCTCCCCGACGCACCGCTGCCCGAGCCGCCGCCCCGGATCACCCCCGCCCTGGCCACCCCCGCGGGCACCGCGGACCTGCTCGACCGCCTCGACCTCCTTGCCGGGCCTGCGGTACTGCGCCCCGCCCCCGAGCCGATGGAGCGGCTCGGACAGAGCCACGGCCTGATCCACTACCGCACCGCCGTCACCGGCCCGCGGCCCGCCATGCCCGTCAGGATCGACGGCCTCGGCGACCGCGCGTACGTGTTCGCCGACGGAGTGCCGCTCGGCGTCCTCGACCGGAACACCCCCGACGAGGGGCTCCACCTGGCGGTCGGCGAGAGCGGAGTGGTCCTCGACGTACTGGTCCGGGCCCAGGGGCGGGTCAACTACGGCCCGCTCCTCGACGACCGCAAGGGCATCTGGCGCGGAGTACGCCACGGTCACCAGCAGCTGTTCGAGTGGGAGATCCGGCCGCTGCCGCTCACCGATCCGACCGGAATCGACCGGCTCGACTGGTCCGGGAACCACGCCGCGGCCCCCGCAGCGGACCGGCCGGCCGGACGCCCCGCCTTCCACCGTTTCACCCACGCGCTCGCCGACGGCCACGGGCCGGCCGACGCCTTCCTCGACATGTCCGGCTGGGGGACCGGGCTGGTCTGGCTGAACGGCTTCCTCCTCGGCCACTACGACACCCCGCGCGGCCCGCAGCGCACCCTTTACGCCCCCGGACCCCTGTGGCGCGACGGAGAGAACGAGATCGTCGTCCTCGAACTGGAGCGCCCCGGCACCGAGCTGCCGCTGCGCGACCGGCCCGACCTCGGCCGCACGACGGTCGTCACGCTCCAGTAGCCCTGTCCCCCCGCCGGCCCAAGGCAACCTGTGCTCCCCGATGTCCCTCCTCCCTGACGGAACGGTCGGGTGAGACAGGGGAGTCGGGGACATGAACAGCCGGACACGTCGGATCAGCCGGATCAGCCGGACTCGCGGGATCGGCCGGACCCGCGGGATCGGCCGCACCGCGCCCGCAGCCGCCTTCGTCGTATGCGCCGCGGCCCTGGCGGTCGGGGCCGCGGCCACTCCGTCCTGGGCGAGCGGATGGGCCTCCGCGGAGCAGGACGGCCGCGCGGGGGAACTCGTACCGGTGATGGCCAAGGACGATCCGCAGCACGAGGCCCGCGTTCCCGCGGGGCGGCAGCTGCGCGTGGTCAAGGTGAGCAGCCCGGTCCTGACGGAGGAGCCGGAGGACAACCAGATCGGCTACAACGGCCGGTCCTACCTGGGCTGGGCGCGGATCAGGGCCGACGCGCGGCCCGGTGAGTATCCGCTCTCCGTCACCTTCGACTACGTGAACCCGCTCGACTCCGGCGACACCGCGGGGAGCCGCCCGTACACCGCCGGGGGCGGCACGGTCACCGTCGTGGACGCGGAAGGGGACGGAGAAGGGGACGAGGAAGGGGGCAGCGCCGGCCGCCCCGAGGTGTGGGCCCTGGCCGGCGCCGCGCTGGCCGGGCTCGCGACACACGGTGTTCACGTCGCACGGCGCCGACGCCGTACCGCCACCGCACCGGGCGGCCTAGACTGACCACTTGGTTGATCATGTACCCGACGAGTCTGAGGAACGAAACGCATGCGCTATCTCCCCCTGGGCAGTTCAGGTCTGCAGGTCTCCGCCGTCGGCCTCGGCTGTAACAACTTCGGTGGCCGGCTCGACGCCCAGGCCACCCGCGCCGTCGTCGACGCCGCCCTGGACGCGGGCATCACCCTCCTCGACACCGCCGACATCTACGGCAACGCGGGCGGCTCCGAGGTCCACCTCGGGAAGGCCCTCAAGGGCCGCCGCGACCAGGTCGTCCTCGCCACCAAGTTCGGCTACGACGGGGTGGACATGAAGTACGGGCCCGCCGCCGGATCCCTCGGCGGCCGCGCGTACATCCGGCGGGCCGTCGAGGAATCGCTGCGCCGCCTCGACACCGACCACATCGACCTCTTCCAGCTGCACAGCCCCGACCCGGCCACCCCGATTGCCGAGACCCTGGCCGCGCTGACCGAGCTCGTGGCGGAGGGCAAGGTCCGCTACATCGGCCACTCCAACCTCTCCGGCTGGCAGCTCGCCGAAGCCGCCCACGTCGCGCGCGAGACCGGCTCGGTCCCCTTCGTGTCGGCGCAGAACGAGTGGTCGCTGCTCGAGCGGTCCGTGGAGCGCGAGCTGGTCCCGGCGGCCCTGCACTACGGCGTCGGCGTGCTCCCGTACTTCCCGCTCGCCAACGGGCTGCTGACCGGCAAGATCCGCCGCGGCGCGCCCGTCCCGGCCGGCTCCCGCCTCGAAGGCCGCGACGCGTACCTCACCGACGAGCGCCTCGACGTGGTCGAAGCCCTGGCCGCGCTGGCCGAGAAGCACGGCCGCACCGTCCTCGAACTCGCCATCGGCTGGCTCTCCGCCCAGCCCGGCTGCGCCTCCGTCATCGCGGGAGCCACCTCCGCCGAGCAGGTGCGCGCCAACGCGGCCGTCGCCGACCGCCCGCTCGACGCCGAGCTGCTCGCCGAGATCGACGCCATCGCCCCGGGCACCGGCGCGTGACGGGCGGCGGGCGGCGGCCCCTGCGCTGTGCGCTCCTCGACGACTTCCAGGACGTCGGGAGCACCGCCGCGGACTGGTCGCCGCTCGCCGGCCGTGTCGAAGTGGTCGCCTTCAACGACCACACGGACGACGAGGACGTGCTCGCCGGACGGCTGGCCGGCTTCGACATCGTGGTCACCCTGCGCGAACGCGTCCCGTTCCCGGCGTCGCTCCTCGACCGGCTGCCGCGCCTGCGCCTGCTCATCGCCTCCGGCATGCGCAACTCGGTGATCGACTACGCGGCAGCCGCACGCAACGGCGTGACCGTGTGCGGGACCGGCAGCTCCTCCACGCCGCCCGTCGAACTCACCTGGACCCTGCTGCTGGGCCTGGCCCGGGGCCTGGTCCAGGAGAACGCCGCCCTGCGCGGCGGCGGCCCCTGGCAGCAGGGCGTCGGCGCGGACCTGCACGGGCGGCGGCTGGGGCTGCTCGGCCTCGGCAAGATCGGCAGCCGGGTCGCCCGCGTCGGGCTCGCCTTCGGCATGGACGTGGTGGCCTGGAGCCCGAACCTCACCGAGGAACGCGCCGACGAGGTGGGGGTGGCCCTCGCCCCGTCCAAGGAGGAGCTGCTGGCGAGCAGCGACTTCGTCTCCGTCCACCTCGCCCTCGGCGAGCGCAGCCGCGGCCTGATCGGCGCCGCCGAGCTCGCGCTGATGCGGCCGACGGCCTACCTGGTCAACACCTCCCGGGCGGCGATCGTGGACCAGGCGGCGCTCCTCGAAGCCCTGCGCGCGGGCCGGATCGCGGGTGCGGGCATCGACGTCTTCGACATCGAGCCGCTTCCCGCCGAGCACCCCTTGCGCACGGCCCCGAGGCTGCTCGCCACACCGCACCTGGGCTATGTGACACGGTCCAACTACGCCACCTATTACGGCGAAGCCGTCGAGGACATCCAGGCGTTCCTCGACGGCTCACCCCTCCGCGTCCTGCAGCACCCAGGGCCGTTGCCGCACTGAGCCCCAGGCGCCGTGGGGACCGCTATCCCTTACGGCTCAGGAGGACGAAACCGTCCTTCTCCTTGACGGTGCGGTAACCCCGGATGCGGGCGAAGTCGAGGGCGATCAGCTCCTGCCGGACCGACATCGGCCAACGGTGGTTCGGCGCGACCTTGGTGTCAACGATGATCCACTCGGGATCGGGGCGGCTGTCCCCCCAACCGTAGACGCTCACGCTGGTGCGGTCGGCGAGGTGGGGCCCCAGGTTGTTCGACGCCTGGACCGTGGCTCCGTCCGGGATCTCGGCCATCACACTGCGGGCCACCGCGCTCCGGGGATCGGTCTGCCAGGTCGCCGGCTGGACCAGCTGCCACAACGGGAAGTGCGGCAGCAGCAGCAGGGTGACCGCCGCGGAGCCCGCCAGGTACCGGTACAGGCTGCGGCCACTCGCACCCCGTCGGTGCAGGGCGTCGATGAATGCCGCGAAGACGATCGGCATGATCAGCAGCCCGTAGTGGTAGCTGGTGCCCCAGTGCGCCGGGTAATCCGAGGCGAGGCGCCACATCACGGTGGGCAGCGCGATCAGCAGGAGCGGCGAGCGCAGCGCCAGGAACAGGGTGGGAGCCAGCATGAGGATGAGGGTCGTCACCTTCTCCTGCGGGGTGATGAGACCGAGCGTCCCCTGGTGGAGGAGTTCCACGAAGCCGCCGTCCGACCCGCTGTCCGCGCCGCCGCCGGGATTGTGGGAGGCGAAATAGCCGTCGAAGCCGCCCGGATGGAAGGAGGCCAGGGTCAGCACGGCGAGCGTGGCCGCAGCCAGCCCGGCCGCGGCCGTGACGAGCCCCAGCCTGCGGCCACGGCGTCCACCCCGCCACGCGATGACCACGCCGATCACGGCCACCGTGAGGCCGAGGTCCTCCTTCACCAGCACGAGCGGCAGCGCCCAGTACGCGGCGGCGCGCAGCCGGCCGCTGCCGAGGGCGGTCAGGGAGAAGGCGAGCAGCGGAACGGCGAAGGCCCATTCGTGGAAGTCGTAGGCGACCCCGCTCGCGATGCCCCACGAGACGGCGTAACAGCCGCCGATGACCACGGCGGCCGCGGATCCGAGAGTCCTTCGGGCCCAGAAGGCCAGTGGCAGCACGCTCGCGGCGACCAGGGCGGCCTGCGCGACGAGCAGTAGCTTCACCGACGGCCACAGCCAGTACAGCGGCGCCAGAACGGCCAGGATGGGAGAGAAGTGGTCGCCCAGGACGGGGAAGTCCGGCCCCTTGACCTCGGAGACGGGCAGGTGCCCGTCTGCGTAGGACCGCACGACCTGTACGAAGATCCCCAGGTCGAACGAGTGGGAGAGCAGATGCTCGTGGATCCGCAGGGACAAGGCCGTGTAGGCGAGGAACAGCGTTCCCGCCATGGCCCAGATCCACCAGGTGGCCCCGGGGCCGCTGGCCGCGGCCGGCTCCGGAGCCGCCTGTTCCGCGGTACCCGACTGTTGCGGTGGGACTGTGGCGGCGTTGCCGGTGGGTGCTTGCATGAACCCTCAAGATGCCAGCAACCACACGGGCCGGATGCGGAGCTGCGGCCCGTGGGGGCAGTTTCCTTCGAATGGCGGACGCCACAGGACCTCCGCGCCACCCCCGACCCCTGCCCTACCGGGCCGGGTCCGGGGGTGTCCGCTCACGACACGATGTCCTTGCGCGAGAACCCGCGGAACGCGAGCGCGAAGAGCACCAGCGCGTACGACACCGACACCACCGCCCCCTTCACCATCCCGCCCCACTCCAGCTGCGGCTGCAACGCGTCCGCCCACGCGAACTGCCAGTGCGCCGGCAGGAACTCGCGCCACGATCCGAGCGCCGTCACCGCGTCCAGCACATTGCCGACGATCGTCAGACCGACCGCCCCGCCCACCGCGCCCAGCGGCGCGTCCGTGCGTGTGGACAGCCAGAACGCCAGACCCGCCGTCACCAGCTGCGACACGAAGACGAAGGCCACCGCCAGCGCGAGCCGCGGCACGGTGTCCCCGGCCGCCAGCGCGACCACCGGCAGCAGCACCATCGCGGCCAGGCTGAAGCCCAGCGCCACCACCAGCTTGCTCCACAGCAGCCGCATCCGCGGCACCGGCGAGGCCAGCAGGTAGCGCAGCGAGGACCAGCTCGCCTCCGAGGCCACCGTGTCCCCGCAGAACAGCGCCACCGGCACCACCAGCAGGAAGCCGGCCGAGACGAACAGACAGGTCGCGGCGAAGTTCGCGCCCGAGGCCGTGGCCGTGTCGATCAGCGTGACGCGGCCGGTCCCGCCGTCCCGGCTGCCCGGACCGCCGCCCACCGCGAACGCGATCATCAGGATGAACGGCAGCGCCGCCAGCACCCCGCCCATCACCAGCGTCCGCCGCCGGCGCCACTGCCGCAGCGCTTCCACGCGCAGCGGCAGCGTACGGCTCGCCCGGTAGCCCGCGGCCACCTCCTGTACGGCGCTCACGCCGAACCTCCGATCAGGGTGAGGAACGCGTCCTCCAGTCGCCGGTGCGGTCCCACTCCGGTCACCGGCACCTCCAGCCGTACGAGTTCGGCGATCAGCCCCGCGGCCGTCGCGCCTTCGAGCCGTACGAGCAGCCCGTCGTCGGCGGCCACCACGGAACCCACTCCCTCCAGTGCCGCCACCTTCTCGACGCCCACCGCGTCCACCGGCTCCGCCAGCGTCACCAGCAGCGTGTCCCCGCCACCGGTGATCTCGGCGACCTCGCCCGCCGCGACCCGCTGTCCGCGGTCCATGACCACCAGGTGCGTGCAGGACTGCTCCACCTCGGACAGCAGGTGGCTGGAGACGATGACCGTCCGCCCGCCGGCGGCGTAGCGGATCATCACGTCCCGCATCTCCCGGATCTGCGGCGGGTCCAGACCGTTCGTCGGCTCGTCGAGGATCAGCAGGTCCGGCATCCCGAGCATCGCCTGCGCGATCGCGAGGCGCTGGCGCATGCCCTGCGAGTACGTGCGCACCGCGCGCTCCAGCGCGTCGCCCAGCCCCGCGATCTCCAGCGCCTCCGCCATGTGCGAGTCCTCGGCAGGCCGGCCGGTGGCCTGCCAGTACAGCTCCAGATTGGCGCGGCCCGTCAGATGCGGCAGGAACCCCGCACCCTCCACGAACGCCCCGACCCGCGACAGCACCGGAGCGCCGGGCCGCACCGCGTGCCCGAACACCCGGATCTCCCCGGCGTCCGGCGAGATCAGCCCCATCAGCATCCGCAGGGTGGTGGTCTTGCCCGCCCCGTTGGGCCCGAGCAGCCCCAGCACCTGCCCCTTCTCCACCCGGAACGACAGGTCCCGCACCGCGTACCGGTCCTGCGCCTTGGCGTACCGCTTCGTCAGTCCGGTGATCTCCAGGGGTACGCCGGCCAGCGCGGCGTCCGGCTGTGCCGGGCCCGGCCGCGTCCCCGCGGCCCCCCGGCCGGTGCGCCGGATCCCGAGCAGCCCCGCGGCCAGCGCCGCCGCGCCCAGCGGCAGCCACCAGGTCCAGGCGGGCAGCCCGGCCGAGGCGGTCCGTACCCCGGTCGCGACGGGCACGGCCAGCGGGCCCTCCACGGAGACCGTGTAGGCGGCCGGCGCGGCCGGGGTGGCGTAGCCGAGGTCGGTGGCGGCGACCACCAGCCGCAGCCGGTGCCCCGCCACGGCGGAGTGGTCGATGGCGGGCAGCTTCAGCTGCACGCTCACACCCTGCTGCGCGTTCTCCACGCGCACCGGGGCGACGAGCTGACCGGGCAGCACCTGCTGCTGCCCGTCGGGTCCCACGTCGTACATCTTGCCGAACAGCACGGCCGACCCGTCGGCCGCTGTCGACCTCACGTTCAGGGTTACGGTCGGGGTCCCGGTGACCTGTACGTCCTCGGTCAGCGGCGCCGACTCGAACCGGGCGTTCTGCCCGGGGAAGTCCAGGGAGAGCCCGGCGCCGAAGGCGGCGAGCTGCCCGCCGATGCCGGGCAGCGAGGACAGGGCCGGAGGCGCGCCGCCCGCCGGATTGGCGAAGGTCTGCTCCCGCCCCGTCAGGGCGAACTGCCGCGGGCCGGAGACCAGCCCGGGGTAGCGGTCGCCGGTCGCGCCGCGCAGCGTCACCTGGCCATCGGTGGAATCGATGCCGCCGGAACGGGAGACCCGGAACGCCGGGCCGGTTTCCGCGCCCTCGTCCCCCTTCAGGTGGCGGTCGAACCAGGCCGCCACCCGGTCCTCGACCCGGTCCGCCTCGCGCATGCCGCCGTCGTGCCCGCCGGCCGCCCAGTCCACGGAGACGGGGGCCCCGTTCGACGCGATGGCCCGGGCCATCGCGTCGGCCTGGTCCAGCGGGAAGAGGGAGTCGTCCTGGCCCTGCACGATGAGGGTCGGCACCTTGATCCGGTCGCCGACGGCCGAGGGGCTGCGCTGTTCCAGCAGGGCGCGCGCCTGGGGATCGGGCTTCCCGGCCACCGCGACGCGTTCGTACATCGCGCAGAGCTCGGGCTGGAACCGGCCGCAGCCGGGAGCGGCCGACGGGTCCGGCCGCCCGGGCCGGGCCTGCTGCATCCCGCCGGACGAGCCGGTGGTGAAGAAGATGCCGGACCACAGCTTCTTGAAGACGCCGTTCGGGAAGAGGGAGTCCGCGAGGTTCCAGTAGGTGATCTGCGGAGCGATCGCGTCCACGCGACGGTCGTGCCCGGCGGCGAGCAGCGAGACCGCCCCGCCGTACGAGGCCCCGGACACGCCGACTCGCGGATCACCGTCAGCGTCGAGCCGCACCTCCGGCCGGGCCGCGAGCCAGTCGATCAGCCGGGAGACGTCCTTGACCTCGTTCTCGGGGTCGTTCAGCCCGATCCGGCCGCCGGAGCGGCCGAAGCCGCGCGCCGACCAGGTCATGACGGCGTACCCGTCGCGGGCCAGCCGCTCGGCCTGCTCGCGGACATCGTCCTTGCTGCCGCCGAAACCGTGCCCGAGGAGCACGGCGGGACGTTTCTCCGCCCCGTTCCCAGCACCGCCCGCCGTGAAGTAGGAGGTGTCGACGGCGGCGCCGGGCATGTCCAGGACCTGGTCCTGACGGTGCACGACCGGAGCGTCGCCGGCCGCCGACGCGGCCGTCCAGGTACCGGCCCCCGCCACGACGGCGAGCGCGGCGGCGCCCGCGAGGAGACGGTCCCGGCGGCGCCGGGGCATTCGGAGCTTCATACGGGCACCCTAAGGGCCCGGCAGCCGGCCTCCGAGCACCCACAGGCGTAACCCCCGACCTTCTCAGGGACTAGGCGGGCGCCCGCACGTACCGCACCTGCGGTACGTGCGGCCGACCTGCACCGCATCCCGACCTGCGCGCCGCGCCGTCCGGCGGGAGGATGGCCGCATGCTGCTGGCCGACGTCGCGCGCGTGTCCCGGGAGGTCGCCGCCGCCTCCGCCCGCTCCCGCAAGACCGCCCTGCTCGCGGAGCTCTTCGCCGCCGCGCCGCCCGACGAGGCCGGTCTGGTCATCTCCTACCTCGCCGGGCGGCTGCCGCAGGGCCGCCCGGGCATCGGCTGGCGCGTCCTCGCCCAGGAGACCGAACCGGCGCTGGAGCCCACCCTGACCGTCCGCGGCGTCGACGCGGCGGTCACCGAACTCGCCGCCGTCGCGGGCCCCGGCGCGCAGGCGCAGCGGCGCCGGATCGTCGACACCCTGCTGGGCGCGGCCACCGGGTCCGAGCAGGCGTTCCTGCGCAGCCTGCTGTCCGGCGAGGTACGGCAGGGCGCACTGGACGCGGTGGCGCTGGAGGGCGTGGCCGCGGCCGCCGGAGTGCCGGCCGCCGACCTGCGCCGGGCGGTGATGCTGGACGGCTCGCTGCCAAGGGTGGCTGCCGCGGTACTCGCCGAAGGGGCGCAGGCGCTGAGCTCCGTCACCCTGCGCGTCGGCCGGCCCGTACAGCCGATGCTGGCGGGCACCGCCACATCGGTCGCCGAGGCGCTGGCCGCGCTCGGGCCGTGCGCGGTCGAGGAGAAGCTCGACGGGATCCGCGTTCAGGTCCACCGGGACGGGGACGACGTACGGGTGTACACGCGCTCCCTGGACGAGATCACCGGGCGGCTCCCGGAGGTGGCGGAGCTGGCCCGGGCGCTGCCGGGGGAGCGGTTCATCCTCGACGGCGAGGTCATCGGACGCGCGGCGGACGGCCGCCCCGTCCCCTTCCAGCAGATCGCGAGCCGGGTCGGCTCCCGCATCGACGTCGAGGCCGCAAGGCGGACGCTCCCGGCCGCCCCCTACTTCTTCGACGTCCTGGCCGCCGGTGAGGACGTCCTGCTCGACCTCCCGGTCCGGGACCGGTACGAGGCCCTGGCCGCCCTCGTGCCCGAGCACGCCCGGGTCCGGCGCCTCGCAGTGGAGGATCCGGGCGCGCAGGCGGCCGAGGCCGAGGAGTTCTGGTCCGAGAGCCTGCGCCGCGGCCACGAGGGGGTGGTGGTCAAGGCCCTGGACTCGGCCTACGCGGCCGGCCGCCGCGGCAGACACTGGCTCAAGGTGAAACCGGTGCACACCCTGGACCTGGTGGTCCTCGCCGCCGAATGGGGCCACGGCAGGCGCACCGGACTGCTCTCGAACCTGCACCTGGGGGCGAGGGCCGCCGACGGCACGTACGCCATGCTCGGCAAGACCTTCAAGGGGCTCACGGACGAGATGCTGCGCTGGCAGACGGGGGCGCTGCGCGCACTCGCGACCTCCGACGACGGCTTCACCGTGCGGGTGCGGCCCGAACTGGTGGTGGAGATCGCCTACGACGGCCTGCAGCGCTCCCCGCGCTACCCGGCCGGAGTGGCCCTGCGCTTCGCACGGGTCCTGAGGCACCGCCCGGACAAGGACGCGGAGCAGGCCGACACGGTGGAGACCGTGCTCGGACAGGAGGCCGGGCCGTAGCCGAGGTCGCGGGACGGCACCGAGCTGCACCTCGCGGTTTTGCCTCAGAGGCAAGGGAGATTGCCAGGCAGGCAAGGTTCTGGCTCAATCGGGGCATGAAACCCGGTCCTGCCCCCGGCCCCGAAGACGCGGCCGACGAGCTGCCCGCCGTGGCGCCGCAACTGCGCGAACTGCGCCGCCGCGCCGGACTCACCCTGGAGGCCGCCGCCGCCCGGGCCCGGCTCTCGCCCGCCCACCTGTCCCGTCTGGAGACCGGCCGGCGCCAGCCCTCGCTGCCGCTCCTGCTCGGGCTCGCTCGCACCTACGGTACGACGGTCTCCGAGCTGCTCGGCGAGACGCCCGCCGTCGCCGATCCCATCGTACGGGCCGGCGGTCCCGGTGCCCGCGAGGCCGACGGGTGGACGTACTGGCAGGCGGGCGGATCCGGCCGCGGCATGCAGGCGCTGCGCGTGCACGTCCCCCACGGCCGCAGCCAGGGCGAGCTGGTCCGCGTACACCCCGGCGAGGAATGGCTGTACGTCCTGGACGGGCGGCTGCGGCTCCACCTGGGCGAGGCCGAGCACCTCCTGGAGCCGGGGGACAGCGCGCACTTCGACTCGCTCACCCCGCACCGGATCGGTGCGGCCTCCTCCGGGGGCGCCGACCTGCTGTTCGTCCACACCCTGCTGCAGAGCAGCCTCGCCGGGCTGTGCCTCGGCGGGACCTCCACCACGCACCACCGATAGCCGAGGAGCCGTACCCATGTCCCGAGGAGAGAACCCCGTCACCGTACGGGCGCGCATCGAGGCCAAGTTCCCGCGCGGCCTGGTGATCCGGCTGATCGCCTACTTGTTCGTCGGCCACCTCTTCGCCTTCTTCGTCTACCTCCTCTTCGTCCTGGGGGCCCAGAACCAGTAGCCCACCGGGGCGAGCGCCCCCGGGCGGCGACCGGGGGCGGCGAGACGGCGCCGCGGGACTCTAGGAAGTTGCAGGTCCTGTGGCTACCCTCCGCGCATGATTTCCACGGTTGTCTGGGGCACCGGCAACGTCGGCCGTCTGGCCATCCGCGCCGTCGAGGCCCATCCCGCGCTGAGACTCTCCGCCGTCATCGTCCACAATCCAGCCAAGGCCGGCCGCGACGCGGGCGAACTCGGCGGCCTCGACCACCTGTTGGGGGTCGAGGCCACCGCGGACATCGAGGCCGTCCTGGCCACCCGCCCCCGGGCCGTGGTGTACGCCGCGTCCGGGGACATCCGCCCCGACGAGGCCCTCGCCGACATCACCCGGGCGATCCGGTCCGGCGCGGTCGTCGTCAGCCCCGCCCTCTATCCGCTCTACGACCACCGCAGTGCCCCGCCGGAGTTCCGCGATCCGGTGCTCTCCGCCATCGCGGAGGGCGGCGGCTCGCTCTTCGCCTCCGGGGTCGACCCCGGCTGGGGCAACGACGTGCTCCCGCTCCTGCTCAGCGGACTCGGCACCACCATCGACGTCATCCGCTGCCAGGAGATCTTCGACTACTCCACCTACGACCAGCCCGACTCCGTCCGCCACCTCGTGGGCATGGGCCACCCCATGGACTACGAGCCGATGATGCTCATGCCCTCGATCCCGGCCATGGTGTGGGGCGGGCAGATACGGATGATGGCCCGGGCCCTCGGCGTCGAACTCGACGGGATCCGCGAGACGTCGGAGCGCCGCGCCCTCGACACCACCGTGACCACGCGGACCATGGGCGACTTCGAGGCCGGCACCCAGGGCGCGATCCGCTTCGAAGTGCAGGGCATCGTCGAGGGCGAGCCCCGCATCGTCATCGAGCACGTCACCCGCATCCACGCCTCGTGCGCACCGGACTGGCCCACGCCGCCCGACGGCGGCGACGGCGCCCACCGGGTCGTCATCGAGGGCCGGCCGCGCATCGAGGTCACCATCGAGGCCACCGACGAGGGCGAGAACCGCTCGGCCGGCGGCAACGCCACCGCCGTCGGCCGACTCGTCGGCGCCATCGACTGGCTCACCGAGGCGGAACCCGGACTCTACGACGCCCTCGACGTCCCGCTGCGCCCCGCCACCGGCAGACTCGGAAGGAAAACGTCATGAGGATCGACATCCCCGAAGGCCAGCACCCGATCGAGTACGTGTGGGGCGACATGGTCCCCGGCATCGGCATGGCCGCCGCGAACTTCTCCCTGTCCGTGTACGCCCACACCACCCTGGGCCTGCGCGAGTTCGAGGCGGCCCGGCTGCGCGTCGCGCAGATCAACGGATGCGTCTTCTGCCTGGACTGGCGTACCGAGCGGGAGGGGGAGAAGGTCGAGGAGGAGTTCTCCGAGGCCGTCACCGAGTGGCGCACCACGGAACGCTTCGACGAGCGCACCCGGCTGGCCGCGGAGTACGCCGAGCGGTACACCCTGGACCACCACGGCCTCGACGACGAGTTCTGGGACCGGATGACCGCGCACTACAGCCAGTTGGAGATCGTGGAGCTGACGATGAGCATCGGGTCCTGGCTGGCCTTCGGCCGGCTCAACCACGTGCTCGGCCTCGACAGCGTGTGCGTGCTGCCCGGCCACTGAGCGGGGCGGAACGAGGAATGACAAGGGGCCGTTCGGTGAATCCGAACGGCCCCGGCCGCTGGGGGGAGGACGCGGCCCTACCGGAGGTCAGTTGCGATGATCTTCTCGATGTTGCGCTCGGCGAGTGCCGTGATGGTGACGAACGGGTTGACGCTGGCGTTTCCGGGGATCAGCGCTCCGTCGATCACGTACAGGCCGGTATAGCCGTGCAGGCGCCCGTAGTTGTCGGTGGCCCTGTTCAGGACGGCGCCACCGAGCGGGTGGTAGGTGAGGGTGTCGTTCCAGATCTTGTTGCCGCCGAACAGGTCGGTCCGGTAGATCGTCCCCTCCTTCGAGTTGATCTTGTCGAAGATCGTCTTGGCCATGCCGATGGACGGCTGCTTCCAGGCGGTCTGCCAGCTCAGGTCGGCTCGCCCCGTCGCGGCGTTCCAGGTGAATTCGGCGCGGTTCGGGTTCTTCGTGATCGACAGGTAGAAGGAGGCGTACGTCTCGATCCCGGTGGGGAGCGGTGCGACCTCGGCGAAGGCGCCGCCGGCGTCCCAGTTGTCGATGCCGGAACAGGGGATGGTGGACTGGAGCTTGCCGGTCGGGTCCCACAGGTGGTTGGCGCGGCCGCACATGACGTTGCCGTTCTCGCCCCAGCCCTTGCCGACCTCGTTGTCGAGGTTCGGCAGCGCCCCGGTGGCCTTCAGCTTGACCAGGAGCTTGCTGGTGCCGACGCTGCCGGCCGCGAAGAACACCCGGTCCGCGCTCACGGTCTTGGTGGCCACGGTGTCGCCGGTGGTGTTGATCTGGTCGATGGTGACCGTGTAGCCGCCGCCCGCCGCGGGGAAAACCGAAGTGACCTTGTGCAGCGCCGAGATGGTGACCTTGCCCGTCGCCCTGGCCTGGGCGAGGTACGTCTGCACCAGCGACTTCTTGCCGTGGTTGTTGCCGTAGAGGATCTCGCCGGCCAGGGCCGACTTGGTGGCGGTGCCGGCGGCCTCCTGCTTCATGTAGTCCCAGTCGTACACGTCGGGTACGAAGGTCCAGGCGAAGCCGGAGCGCTGGGCGTGCTTGCGGCCGACGCGGGAGAACTGGTAGCAGTCCGCGGTGTCGAACCACGCAGGGTCGACCATGCCCACCCCGAGACCCGCGTTGGCCCGGGGGTAGTAGGTCGCGTACATCTCGTCGGCGTCCACCGAGGGGAGCACGGCGGCGAAGTTGGCGCGCTTGGGCGTGACCGCCATGCCGCCGTTGACCAGCGAACCGCCTCCGACGCCGCGGCCCTGGTAGACCGTGATGCCGGCGAAGTCCTCGGCGTCCAGGATTCCCGTGTACTTGGGGACGTCCTTGTCGATGGGGAAGCCGAGGAAGTTGCTGAGCGGGGCCTTGGTCCGGGTGCGGAGCCAGAACGACCGGTAGTCCGGGCTGGTCACCTTCGGGAAGATCTTGCCGTCCGAGCCGGGGGTGTCCCAGGCCATGCCCATCTCGATCATCTGTACGTCCACGCCGGCCTGCGCGAGCCGCAGCGCCGCGACCGAGCCGCCGTAACCGGTGCCGATGACCAGCGCCGGTACGCGGGCGGCGTCGGCTACCGGGCCGGCGGCGGAAGCCGCCCGGGCCGGGGTGATGTGACCCGCCAGGGCCACGGTCCCGACAATGGAACTCGTTCTACCGATGAATCCGCGACGGGAAATTCCTCTGGGGCCGTTTCCGGGCAGGGTTTTGTCACCCATGTGACGTTCCTCACTCTCGGTGGAATGGGAACGAGTTCTACTGCCGGGTGCATGTGAAGTCACTACATACGTCTAGGTAACTTTCGGTCATCGTGCGGCCGGGGAGTGGGTTCCGGGCGCCGTACCCAGCCGAGGCGAGCACGGACGCGACCGCGGCGAAGGCACACCAGGTGGAGGCGAATTCCAGCCGCCACAGCGCTGAGCAGGCCGGCGCGCCGGCCGCCGGCACCGCACCGAGGGTCCGCAGCCGCCGGTCGCCGGCGAGGAGCAGGGAGCAGGGAGCCGAGCGTGGCGAACAGATGGCCCGTCGGTACGAGCGGCGTCCACGGAACATTCACTCCGTAGCCGATGGTGCGGCCCCGGATCTCGGCGGTCACGGGCCGGGTCACGAGGCAGTACGCGAGCACCGCGGCGGTGGCGAGACCCACGGCCACCGGCCCCCACAGGCGGCGCCGGACCCCGGGCGCGGCCGTGAGCAGGACCCCTACCGGCACCCGGACCGGCAGCAGCGGCAGGGCGATCACGGCCCAGGCCGGGGCGGCCACGGAGCACCCGCCGCCCGAACCCCAGACGGCGGCCTCCACCAGCTGGTGCGCGCCCGGCAGTAGCGGAAGCGCGGCGATCGGCAGATCGCGGGCCAGTCGCACGCGCGCCACGCACACGACTCCGACGGCGGCGACGACCGTGCCCGCCGCCAGATCGGCCGTCGCGCTCCAGTGCGCGGGGATCAGCCGGACCCGACGTGGGGCTCACCCGAGTCCCCGCTTCTCCTCCCGCGGGGGTTCGAGCGGCGGGGCCGTCACCGCGCAGTACGTATGGCACTGCGGGTGGCATGCCTCGGGCACGGGGGAGCGCACGGTCGCCCAGGCCACGGCGGCGCCGGCCACGAAGGCCCCGGTGCACCAGAGCATGGCCCGCCCGAAAGCGGCGTCGAACTGCGTCGCCGAGCGGTACGACTCCGGCCCCATTCCGGACAGCAGCGGCAGCGCCGCCACCGCGAGCAGCCCGGCGACGCGCGCCGCCGCGTTATTGATGCCGCTGGCCAGGCCCGCCCGGCCGGGGTCCACCGAGGCCAGCACGGTGGACGTCAGCGGGGCCACCAGGGCCACCAGGCCCATGCCCATCACGACCATCGCGGGCAGCACGTCCCGTACGTACGAGGCCGCGGGCCCCACCCGCAGCATCAGCAGCGTCCCCGCCGCGCACAGCAGCGGCCCCACCGTGAGCGGGATCCGCGGCCCGATCCGCTCCCCGAGCTCACCCGAGCGCGCCGACAGGAGGAGCATCAGAAGGGTCGTCGGCAGCATCGCGGCCCCGGCGGCCAGCGCCGAGTAGCCGGACACCACCTGGAGCTGGAGCACGACGAGGAAGAAGAACCCGCCGATGGCCCCGTACACGCACAGGGTGACGAGGTTGACGGCGGTGAACAGCCGGGACGCGAAGATGTCCGGCGGCAGCATCGGGTCGGACCGCCGCCGCTCCACCTGGACGAAGGCGACGCCCAGCAGGACCCCGAGCACCGCCGCGATGATCACTGCCGCCGCTCCCGACCGGGCTTCGATCAGCGCGTAGGTGACCAGCCCCAGGGAGGCCGCGCCGAGTACCGCCCCGGCCACGTCGAACCGCCCGTGCGCCTGCGGGTCCCGCGATTCCGGTACGTGCCGCAGTGCGACCGGCACGCACACCGCGGCCAGCGGCACGTTCAGCAGGAACACCCACCGCCAGCCCGGCCCGTCCACCAGCCAGCCGCCGAGGAACGGCCCCACGGCCGCGCCCACACCGCCGAACCCCGACCACAGTCCGATCGCCCGCCCCCGGTCCTCGGCGCGGATCGACGCCTGGATCAGGGCCAGGGAGCCGGGCGTCAGCAGCGCCCCGCCGATGCCCTGCAGGGCCCGGGCGGCGATCAGCACCCCGGCGTTCGGCGCGATGCCGCACAGCAGCGAGCCGACGGCGAACCACCCCACGCCGAGGATGAAGATCCGGCGCCGGCCGAAGCGGTCGCTCAGTGACCCGCCGACCAGGATCAGCCCGGCCAGGGTCAGCAGATAGGCGTTCACCGTCCACTGCAGCACCGCCAGGTCGGCGTCGAGGTCCTCCCCGATGCGCGGCAGCGCCACGTTCACCACGGTCCCGTCCAGCATGGCCATGGTCGACCCGAGCACCGTGGTCAGCAGGATCCAGCGGCCGCGCGCGGACGCGATCGGGACACCGGCTCCGGACGGCTCGGCGGGCGCAGTCATGTCTTCAGGCTGGCCCGCGCCGCCGGGAAGGGCCACCGGGAGGGCGTTCTGCGAGGCCGGCTCGATCCGGCTCAATAGGCGCTCTTGTAATGAGCATGACCTCTCCTTCACCATGACCCGCGCACGTCACGCGCACCCTTTCCGCACAACCCGCACACGGCGTACGAGGAGACAACACGTGGCCCAACGCGACAACCGGTCCTCACGAGCCTTAAGGCCCACAAGGTCGACAAGGCCCGCACGGTCCTTACGCGCGGCGCTCGCCGCCCTCACCTCGGTCCTGCTGCTCCCGCTCGGCGCGGGCGTCGCCGCGGCCGCGCCGGACCCCGGTCCCGCCGCACCGAGCGCGGCCGAGCGCAAGATCGAACCCAAGCTCCGCGCCCAGCTCGACGGCTCGGCCAAGGCCGTCTTCTGGGTGTACCTCGACAGCGCCGCCGACCTCACCGCCGCGGGGAAGCAGCAGACCCGCGCCGCCAAGGCAGAAACGGTTCTGCGGACCAAGAGGGACCACGCCGCGCGCAGCCAGGCCGGGATCCTCAAGGCCCTGGAAGGCGCCCAGGCCGAGTACACCTCGTACTGGATCGTGAACGCCGTGCGCGTCGTCGGCAGCGAGAAGCTCGCCGGGGCCCTCGCGGCGCGTCCCGAGGTCGCCCGGATCGACGCCGACGACAAGGTCGAGCTCCCCAAGCCCGCCGAGGGCCAGCGGGAGAAGGCCGCCGCCGACGCCGTCGAGTGGAACATCGACCGGATCAAGGCCCCGCAGGTCTGGGACCAGCTCGGTGTCCGCGGCGAGGGCATCGTCGTCGCCAACATCGACAGCGGCGTCGACCACACGCACCCGGCCGTGAACAACCAGTACCGCGGCAAGAGGGCGGACGGCTCGTACGACCACGCCTACAACTGGTTCGACCCGGCGGGCGTCTGCACCACCGCGGCCCCCTGCGACAACAACGACCACGGCACCCACACGATGGGCACGATGGTCGGCGACGACGGCGGCGCCAACAAGATCGGCGTGGCCCCCGGAGCCACGTGGATCGCCGCCAAGGGATGCGAGTCCAACTCCTGCTCCGAGGCCTCCCTGCTCGCCTCGGGCCAGTGGATCGTCGCCCCGACCGACCTGGGCGGCCAGAACCCCCGCCCCGATCTCGCCCCGCACATCGTCAACAACTCCTGGGGCGGCACGGGCGGCGACGCCTGGTACCAGGAGATCGTCAACACCTGGCGGGCCGCCGGCATCTTCCCGGCCTTCTCCAACGGCAACGCCGGCCCGGGCTGCTCCACCAGCGGCTCCCCGGGTGACTACGCGAGCTCCTACAGCTCCGGCGCCTTCGACATCAACAACGCGATCGCGTCCTTCTCCTCGCGCGGCGCGGGCCCCGGCGGCATCATCAAGCCGAACATCGCCGCCCCGGGCGTGAACGTGCGCTCCTCCGTACCCGGCGGCGCCTACGAGGCCTTCTCCGGCACCTCCATGGCCTCGCCGCACACCGCCGCCGCCGTGGCCCTGCTCTGGTCCGCCGCGCCCACCCTCGAAGGCGACGTCGCGCAGACCGAGTCGCTCCTGGACGGCACCGCCCAGGACACCGACAGCAGCCAGTGCGGCGGCACGCCCGCCGACAACAACGTCTTCGGCGAGGGCAAGCTCGACGTCCTCGCCGCCGTGAACGCCGCCCCGCGCGGGGCGATCGGCGCGCTCGGCGGCGTCGTCCGCTCCGGCGGCCAGCCGCTCGCGGGCGTGAAGGTCACGGCCGACGGCCCGATCGACCGCACGGCGACCACGGCCGCCGACGGCAGCTACGCCTTCCCCTCCCTCTCGGTGGGCGACTACACCCTGACCGCCGCGAAGTTCGGCTACGGGCAGCAGACCGCGACCGCCACGGTGACCGAGAACGGCACCGCCACCGGCGACTTCACCCTCACCCAGGCACCCTCCGGCAAGCTCACCGGCACCGTCTCCTCGGCCGCCGGACCCGCCGCCGGCGCCTCCGTCGCCATCGCGGACACCCCGGTGACCGCGACCGCCGACGCGCAGGGCCGCTTCGAGGTCACCCTGCCGCACGGCACGTACGACGTGAACGCCACGCACGCCTCCCGCTGTGTCACCGGCGGCACCGCGAAGGTCACGGTCGCCGGCGACGCCACCGTCGCGGTGAACCTCCCCGAGCGCACCGACGGGTACGGCTACGCCTGCGCCACCGCCGGCGACCGCCCGTACACCGAGGGGAGCCGGCAGCTCGCGCTGACCGGAGACAACACCACCGAACGCGTCGACCTGCCCTTCCCGCTGCCGCTGTACGGGAAGACGTACGGCCAGGCCTGGATCGGGACGAACGGCACGGTCAGCTTCGGCGGCAACAACACCGGGGACATCAACGGGGACATCCCGAGCACGGCCACGCCCAACGCGGCCCTGTACCCGTTCTGGGACGACCTGGTCGTCGGCGCCGCGGGCAGCAGCTCGGGCGTCTTCACCGGCGTCACCGGCACCGCCCCGCACCGCAGTTACGTGATCGAGTGGCGCCAGGTGTCCCACTGGTCCGCGCAGGCCGACAAGTTCTCCTTCTCGGCGGCGATCGGCGAGGACGGCACCGTCTCGTACTCCTACAAGGGGACCGGCGGCACCGGCATCAAGGGCGGCTCCACGGCCACGGTCGGCGTGGAGAACGCGGCCGGCACCGACGCCTTCAAGTACTCCTTCAACACCGCGGTCATCACGGACGGCCTGTCCATCGCCTTCCGGACCACCAAGAGCGGTGTGGTGGCGGGCCGGGTGCTCGACGCCAACGACGGCAACGGCGTCGCGGGCGCCACGGTCACCGTCGGCTCCGGCGACACGGCGGTCTCGGCGACCACGGCGGCGGACGGCGGATACGTCGTCCAGAGCCCGTCGGGCTCGCGCGCCCTCTCCCTGGCGGCCGCGCAGTACGAGTCCGCCACGGCGACGGTCGACGTGAAGGCCGCCGACGTCACGACGGTGACGCAGTCCCTGCGCACCGGCAAGGTCACGGCGTCCAAGCCGTCCGTGGAGATCGTCCTCCCGGCGGAGCAGAAGCGGACGCGAACCCTGGACCTGACCAATCCCGGCCTCGGCACGGCGTTCACGGTCTCCGAGGACGCGGCCTGGCTGACGGCCACACCGGCCGGCGGTGACCTCCCGACGGGCGGGAAGATCCCGGTCACCCTTTCGGTGGACACGGCCGGACTCGCCCCCGGGACCGTGCTGACCGCCGACCTGAAGATCACCTCGGCGAGCGGCCGCACCCCGCTGCTCACCGTCCCCGTCAAGGCCGTCGTCCCGCGCTACCAGGTCGGCGTGGACGCGGGCTCCGGCTACGGCAGCACGGACGTCCTGGGCGACGCCTGGTCGCCGGACCGCAAGTACACGGCCGGCTCGTACGGCTACCAGGGCAACGGCACGGTCCAGTCCACCGGCCGCACGATCGCGGGCACGGACGAGCAGCGGCTGTTCCGCAACGCGCGCGAGGGCATGTACGAATACCGCTTCGACAACGTGCCGAACGGGACCTACACGGTGGAGCTGGGCTTCGCCGAGCTCTCCTCCACCAGGCCCAACAAGCGCGTCTTCGACGTCCTGGCCGAGGGCACCCAGGTCCTGCCCTCCCTCGACATCTCCCTGGAAGCGGGCACCTACAAGGCCCTGACCCGCGAGTACACGGTCAAGGTCACGGACGGAGTCCTCAACATCCGCTTCGTCACGCACAACGGATTCGGCAAGCCCCTGCTGAACACCCTGCGCGTGACCGACCGCCCCGACAAGAGCTGACGCTCCGAGGGGGCGGGGCGCCCGTGGGCGCCCCGCCCCCTCCGCGTCCCCCGCCCCATTCGGGTGGCGGGGGACGCGAATGCGCCACGACGTGCCGGGAGCCCGGGCCGGGCTCGTTAACGTGGGGGACCATGACGCTCCTGAGCGACCAGGCAGACGACATCCGGGCTCTCGTCGAGTCCGCCGACCCCGGGGCGGTCTGGGCCGTCGGCGGCGCCGAGGGCGTCCACGCGGGGTCGGACTCCGCGGGCGCGGGCACCGGGGACACCAGGGACGCGGTCTTCGACGTCGGCGGTCTCGCCGCCGTCCTCGCCCTCTGGCCGGTCGTGGGAAGCCTCGTGGACGAGGGCGCGCTCCACTTGCACACCCCGCTCGCCGTCTACGGGGACGAGGCCGCCGTCGGCGCCCCCGCGGGGACCACCGCCCACCACCTGCTCACCCGCCCCGGGGGGACCGCCGCCCTCACCCGACTCGCCGAACACGTCTGCGGCAGCCCCCTCGCCGACCTCGCGGTCACCCGGGTCTGGCACCCCCTCGGCATGGCCGGGACCCGGTTCGCCGAAGGCACCCTCCGAGCTCCCCTCGCCGACCTCGTCCGCTTCCTGCGCCACCTCCTCGCGCCGGTGGACACCGGCGGCCCCCCGGAAACCGCCCACGGCATCACCCGCGCCTGGACCGCCGAGTCCCTCCGCATCCGCACCGGCGAACTCACCCCCGCGCGCGGCCTCCTCTGGCACCCGGCCCCGCACGGCGTCTGGACCCACCACGCCCCGCAGGACGGCGGCCCCGCGCTGTGGGTCTCCCCGCGCCACGGCCGCTGGGCGGTCCTCCTCCCGGCCGGCGCCCGCGGCCCGCTGCGCACGGCCTTCCGTGAGGCAGTCTTCGCCCCAACTGCGCGTAGGTGAAGGCTCGTTGTGTGCGATGCTGGGTGCCGCCCCGCCAGGAGGTCCCGGCCGCATGAAGAAGACCCGCCGGCGTGACCGCGACGTGCCCGGGCCGCCGCCCACCTCGTGGGACGAGATCGCGCCGGGACTGTGGATGGGCGGGCACTACCGGACCGACCCGGCCGGGGAGCTGCGTCCCGTCGTGGTGGCGGACGAGTTCGACCTCGTCATCAGCCTCTTCGCCCGGACGGGGCACGGCCCCGGCCCGCGCGCCGAGCACGTGGTGGCGGAGATGCCGGACGCCGAACTCACCGCCGCCCAGCTCCGCACCGTGCAGCGCCTCGCACGGACCACCGGCCTCGCCCTCGACAGCGGCCTCACCGCACTGGTCCGCTGCCACTCGGGCTACAACCGGTCCGGTCTCGTCGTCGCCCAGTGCCTCGTCGACCGGGGCCTGGCACCCGCCGAGGCCATCGCCCTCGTACGCCGCCGGCGCTCCCCGTGGGCCCTGCACAACGAGACCTTCACCTCCTACCTCACCGCCGGACTCGACGCCGCGGCGCTGCTCGTCGGGCTGGACCCCCTGGCGTAGTCGGGGCGCGGAGTGCGCAGCCGGGACGTACGGTGATGCCGACGTCACCGACCGTCGTCGGTCCGGCTGCGGAGGTACACGGATGCGTACGGTCCAAGGGGTCGCCCTGGACGGGCTGAGGGCCCGGGTTCGCGCCCTCGCGGAGCGGACCGGGCTGCCGGTGCGGACCGCTCCCTTCGCCGCGCGGGCGGCCGGAGCGGGCGCCGCCCGCCGCCGCACCGAGCGCGTCGACCGCTCGCCCCGGGGCGGGATGCCGCTCGCGGACCGGAGTCCGGTCGGGAAAGGGCTAGGCGCGGAAACCGCCGACCGCCGGACATGCGTAAAAGAATCGTTTCGGCATCCGGCCGCCGCCCCGTCAGGGCCCGCCACCCCCGCCGTCCCCGGTGTCCTCCGCGCCCTTCTGAGCGGCCTCGCCCCCGCGCGCCCGCTCCGAGGCCCGGGAACGGTGCGCGCGTCCGCCGCCGCGCTGCGCGCCCTGCGCGCCCGGCACGGGGACGCGCCCGCCCTCCTGCGCACCCGCTCCGGCCGGACGGCCCTCGTCCTCCTCGACCCGCAGGACCTGCGGCGGTTCTACGAGGAACCCGTCAGCGTCCTCGCGGCCGACCCGCCCGAGAAGTGCCGGGGCCTGGGTGCGGCGGAGCCCGCCGGAACCGGCTGCTCCCGCGCCGAACTGCGCACGGAACGGCGGCAGATCAGCGCCGAGGTACTGGCCGCCGACCTGCCCGTGCACCCCTCCTGCGAACCCTTCCTGGCGGCCGTCGCCGAAGAGGCCCGGCACCTGACCGCCACCGGCACCCTCGACCTCGCCCGCGCCCGGCAGGCCGTGAACCGGGCCGCCCGGCGGATCGTGCTCGGCGACGCGGCCGCCGCGGACGAGGAGCTCGCCGGCTGGCTCACCCAACTGCGCGCCGAGGGCAAGGGCCTGCGCGGCGGCCGTGTGCGCTCCGCCCGCACCACCCGCTCGGTACGGGACAAGGCACGCGCCCGCATCCAGGAGTACGCCCGCCACGCCGACGGCGGCACGCTCGTCGGGCGGGCCGCCCGCCACGCCGACCCCACCGGCACCCTGGACACCGTGGGCGAGGCCGAGCACTGGCTCCTGGCCATGGGCGCCGTCCCCGACACGCTGATGCGCACCCTCCTGCTGCTCGGTGCGCACCCCGCGGAGCAGGACGTGGCCGCGGCGGAGGCGGTCGCCGAAGCCGGGGAAGGTCCGGGCCGGGGCGAACTGCCCAGGCTGCGAGCCTGCGTACGGGAGTCCCTGCGCCTGTACCCGGTGGTGCCCGACCTGATCCGCGTCACCCGCGCCGAGACAGAATGGCGGGGCGTGCGCTACCCGGCCGGCACCTCGGTGCTGCTGCCCGCCGCGTTCCACCAGCGCGACCCCGAACGGGTCCCGGCCGCGCACGTGTTCGTGCCGGGCCGGTGGAAGAACCCGCGTGCGGACCAGGACATCCGGATGGCGCCCTTCAGCCATGGCGGCGGCCGCTGCCCGGGTGACCAGCTCGGCCTGATGATCACGGCCGCGCTCTGCGCCGAGGTGCTGCGGGGCCATCGGATCGGGGCCGGCCGGCCGGTCCTGGACCCGGTGGGGCCGCTGCCCTCGACGCTCGACCCGCGCGGCATCCGGCTCACCCTCACCCGCCGCTGACGGCGCCGCACGCATCCGTCCGCGGCCCGCCCCCCACTGCCCGACCCTGCTCGCCGCACGCTCCCCGAACCTGCCGAACCTGCCGAACCTGCCGAACCTGCCGAACCCCACGAGGATCCCATGCCCGACGCCGCGACCTCCGCGTCCACCGACCCGGACGTCGACCTGCTCGACGCCCCGTGCCGCACACTTGCCGAGGCTGCTGACGCGGTCGGCGAGGCCGCCCGCTACGCCTCCGGCCTGGCACTCGGCGCCCGGCTGCCCGCGGCCGCCCTCACCCGCGGCGGCAGCGCCAGGCGCGGCTGGCGGACCCTGCTCCGTACGCTGACCGACCCGGCGGGCCTCGGCTGGGCCCCGCGCGGCCGAGGCGTGGCCCGGGCCGGCCGGCTCGCCGGAATCCTGACGAGCCGGGAGAGCCTCGCGATCAGCATCGCCGTCTGCGGACTCCGGGCCCGGATCCGGGCCGCGAGCGCGGGCCGCCCCGAACTCCTGGACGACCCCGGCGCGGCGGCGGTCCTGCGGGCCGTCGAGGCGGGCCTGTTGGCGGAGGCCGTCCGCCTGTTCCGCACGATCATGCGCGACCAGGGGGCCGAGCACGCCTTCTCCCTGCTGGCCCCGTCCTTCGCGGACATCCTCGCCTGGAAGGCCCTGACCGACGCCAACCCCTTCAACGACCACGCCGGCTGGCAGGTTGCCACCGGCCGGGCCGAGACCGCTGAACCGCTGCTCGGGCTGGGCGCCGCCTTCTGGGCCCTCTGCGACCGCGGGCAGGGCCTGCCCGAACGGCGCCCGACGGGGAGCGCACCCGCCCGCCGACCCGCCCGGCGCCGGGTCACGGGCCGGCCGCTCCGGCCGGCGCCGCGACCGCCGGACGGCGGCCTGCGCGGTCACGCCACCGTGCTGCGCACGCACGCGGCCCGGCTGAGCGGGGCGGCCGCTTCCGCGCCGTACTGGCACGGCCCGGACGCCGTGGTCCTGCGCGCCGAGGTCACGAACCTCGCGACCCGTTGCGAGACGGCGGCGGACGGCCTCGCCCTCGCCGCCGCCCAACTGCAGGGCCGGCTAAAGGACCAGTGACAGCAGCAGGACGCATCCCAGACCGACCACCGAGATGATCGTCTCCATCACCGACCAGGTCTTCACGGTCTGGCCGACGGTCATCCCGAAGTACTCCTTGACCATCCAGAAGCCGGCGTCGTTGACGTGGCTGAAGAACAGCGAGCCCGACCCGATGGCGAGGACCAGCAGCGCGGTCTCCGTGGTGGACGTGCCGGCCGCGAGCGGGGCCACGAGGCCGGCCGCCGAGATGGTGGCCACCGTCGCCGAGCCGGTCGCCAGGCGGATGGCCACGGCGATCAGCCAGGCGAGCAGCAGCGTCGGCACGGCCCAGCCCTGCGACAGGTCCAGGATCATCTGGCCCACGCCCACGTCGATCAGGGTCTGTTTGAAGCCGCCGCCGGCGCCCACGATCAGCAGGATGCCCGCGATCGGGCCCAGGGACTTCTCCACCGTGACCGACAGTTGCCCCTTGGTGAAGCCGGCCGCCCGGCCGAGGGTGAACATGCCCACCAGCACCGCCGAGAGCAGCGCGATCAGCGGGGAGCCCGCGACGTCGGTGACGCGCTGCACCGGGTTGGACGGGTCGTTGACCACGATGTCGACCAGGGCCTTGACCAGCATCAGGACCACCGGCAGCAGCACGGTGAAGACCGTCGCCCCGAACCGCGGGCGGTGCTCCACGTCGGCCGAAGGGCGCTGCGCGACCATGTGCTCCGGCGCCGGGATGTCCACGCATCGCGCCGCGTACCGGGAGAAGAGCGGCCCGGCGATGATCACGGTCGGGATCGCGACGACCACGCCGAGCGCGAGCGTGACCCCCAGGTTCACGTGCAACGCGTCGATGGCGACGAGGGGTCCGGGGTGCGGCGGTATCAGCCCGTGCATCACGGACAGGCCGGCCAGCGCCGGGATGCCGATCCGCATCAGGGAGTAGTTCCCCCGCTTGACCACCATCAGCACCACCGGGATCAGCAGCACGATGCCGACCTCGAAGAAGAGCGGCAGCCCGATCACGGAGGCGATCAGCACCATCGCCCAGGGCATGGCCCGGCCCTTGGCCCGCGCGAGGATCGTGTCCACGATCTCGTCCGCGCCGCCCGAGTCCGCCAGCAGCCTGCCCAGGATCGCGCCGAGGGCGATCAGTACGCCGACGCCCGCGACCGTGGCGCCGAGGCCGGCGGTGAAGCTGGCGATCGTCTTGGCCAAGGGCGCGCCCGCGAAGACCCCGAGGGCCAGCGAACCGACCGTCAGGGCGAGGAAGGCGTGCAGCTTGAGGCGGGTGATGAGCAGGACGATGACGGCGATGCCCGCGAGGACGGCGAGCCCCAGCTGGGTGTTCCCGGCCGAGGTGATCGGACCGGTGGCGGCCGCTGCCAGTGTCTCGGCGCTGAGACGGGTCACGGTGGCTTCTACCTTCTTCTTCAGTTTTCGGAGGTGCGGTGCGCGGGACCGCCGCGTTCGTCCGTGCCGAGCCGGCGCAGGGCGGCCAGGGCGCGTTCGGTGATCTCCTGGGGAGAGCCGGACACGTCGACGGCGACGCCGAGTTCGTCGTCCTGGAGCGGTTCCAGGGTGGCGAACTGCGAGTCCAGCAGGGTGGTGGGCATGAAGTGGCCCTTGCGGTCGGCCATCCGCTTCTCGATCAGCGGGCGCTCACCGGTGAGGTGGACGAAGACCGCCCCGGGGGCCGCGGCACGCAGCCGGTCGCGGTAGGTGCGCTTGAGCGAGGAGGCGGCGACCACGCCGCCGCGCGGCCCGGCGCAGTTGCGGATCCACTGGCCGATGGCGTCCAGCCACGGCCACCGGTCCGCGTCGTCCAGCGGGGTGCCGGCCGCCATCTTGGCGACGTTGGCCGCCGGGTGGAACGCGTCGCCCTCCGCGTACGGAATGCCGAGCGACGTCGCGAGCAGCCGGCCCACGGTCGTCTTGCCCGTGCCGGCCACGCCCATCACCACAATGACGCGCTGGGTGCTCACGCCTACCTCGCTGTCCTCGTCGACATCGGGTCGTGCGGCACCACCGAAGCGCATTAAGTACTACTTATTCAAGGGTCGGGTGGCAAACATCGCATCTTTTGCCGGGCGGGGCCTCACCGTACGCTTGCGCCATGACGACCGAAGGCAGTCCTGGGCAGGGGCTCCACTCCCACGTGCTGGACACCCTCGGCCTCGCGATCACGGCGGGGGAGTACCCGCCCGGCAGCGTCCTGCGCACGGACGAGATCGCCGAACGCTTCGACGCCTCCCGCACGGTGGTGCGGGAGGTCGTCCGCGTCCTCGAGTCGATGCACCTGGTCGAGTCCCGCCGCCGGGTCGGCGTCACGGTCCGCCCCACCGACGAGTGGAACGTCTACGACCCGCGGGTGATCCGCTGGCGGCTGGCGGGCACCGACCGGCCCCGGCAACTGCGTTCCCTCACCGTGTTGCGCTCCGCGATCGAGCCGGTCGCGGCCGGCCTCGCCGCGACCCTGGCCACGCCGGAGCAGTGCGCCGAACTCACCGAGGCGGCCCTCGGGATGGTCCGCACCTCGCGCGGCCACCAGCTCGAGGGCTACCTGCGCCACGACATCGCGTTCCACCGCGTCGTGCTGAACGCCTCCGGCAACGAGATGTTCGCCCGGCTCGGGGACGTCGTCGCGGAGGTCCTGACCGGACGCACCGAACACGCGGTGATGTTCCACGATCCCGACCCGGCGGCCGTCACCCTGCACGTCCATGTGGCCCAGGCGGTACGGGAGGGGGACGCGGCCCGGGCGGAGGCGTTGACGCGGCAGATCGCGGTGGGCGCGCTGGAGGAGCTGGACGTACTGGCGCCGTAGGGGGCCCGGCGGCGCGGCCGGGTCGCCGCGTCGCCGGAGAGGCCCCGACGGGTGCGCCCGCCGCGTCTTCTCACTCGGCGCTGAGCCGGCCGCCGATCCATTCGAGAGCGGGCGGGATCTCGCGGTTCCAGGTGTTGAAGCTGTGGCCTCCGCGGTCGAGCGTGATCGACGAGACGCGGGCCGGATCCTTCACCGCCTTGATGAACTGCTGGGTCGGTTTGTAGTTCTCCTCGCCCTGCAGTGAGGTCGTCACGAGGAACGAGGACGCGCCCTGCGGCCGGTTGGCCAGATGCCACAGCAGGTCGGATCGTTTCTCCTCGTCCTTGTCGCCGTGGAAGAGGTCCCCGGAGTCCTGGTCGATCTCCGGCTTGTAGTCCGCCGAAAGGCCGACGCCGGCCGCGTAGGTCTCCGGATGCTGCACCGTCATCTTCAGGGCGCAGTAGCCGCCGGTCGAATCGCCGATGATGCCCCAGCTCCGCGCCGAGGTGCCGGCGCGGTACGTGCTGGATACGGCCCGGGGGACGTCCGCACCGAAGAAGGTTTCGCTCTGCGGGCCGCCGCCGCGGACGTCGACGCACTGGGTGTTCGCGGCCGAGACCGTGGGCCGCATCATCACCAGGATCATCGGCTGCGCCTTCTTCTCCTTGGCCAGGGTCCATGCCGTCTTCGGGTAGCGCAGCCCCTTCAGCAGGTTCTCCGCCGTGCCCGGGTAGCCCGTCAGGACCACGGCCGCGGGGAACCTCCGCTGCTCGTTGCCCTTCTGGAAGTACTCCGGCGGCAGGTACACGTAGGCCTGGGCGGCGCTCCTGGAACGCTCACCGTGCAGGGTCACCTTCTCGATCACGCCGCTCACCAGGGGGTTGCCGCCGCCCGGCACGTTCGGAGCCTGCCGCCCCAGCACCTCCACGGCCACCCCGCCGCGCACGGCCTCCTGGCGCGCCCGTCCGGCCAGGTCCGCCCACGAACCGTAGATCAGCAGGCTGCGGTTCGCCGCGAGCGCGACGGATGCGAACAGGAACGCCTGCACGAGGACGATCAGCCCCGTGCGTCCCAGTACCGGTGTCAGGCTCCCCCGTGCCAGCCGCGGCCAGAGCCACACGGTGACGGCGAAGGCGAGTGCCGTGCAGAGCACGGCACACAGGAGGAGCGCACTACTTGTCAGACCCATGGATCAGCGGAACCCTCTGCGACGTGTCGGTCTGGACGCACCGGCCCAGAGCACCGCCAACCGGTGCGCATCAGGCTAGAGAGGTACCGGGGCCGAAGCGTTCCACCGAGCGGCGGCGGGCTTGCAAGGTCCCGTCGCCGGCGGCGCGTCGGCCCACCGCACACCCGCGGTCACCCGCAGCCGCCGCATCCCCCTCCGCATCCGCCACCGTCACCGCATCCACCGCCGCAGCCGCCCGCGGCGGAGTCCGAGCTCCGCGACTCCTTGCGTTGCCGCTCCCGTTCGCGCCTTCGCTCCTCGGCCAGGCGTACCGCCTCCCGGACGGCCTCGCGGAACGAGCGGCCGGCCGGCTTCCAGCCGCGCAGCCAGTGCCGGCGGCGCGGGAGCAGCGGGGCGGCGGTGACGTACGGGACGAGGCGGGTGCCGCCCTCGTAGACGGCGCTCTCCAGGACGACCTCGGCCCCCTCGTACACGGCTCCGTACACGACGGCCTCGAAGGGTTCCGCCTGGGCGTCGATGTCGTGGTGGTCCGTGCGCAGGGTCCGTTCGGAGCCGGAGAGGAGGATCCGCCGTCCGGTGAGGATGTCCCGGGCCCGTGGCCGTTGGGCGATCAGGGGCGGCCCGGCCGGGGTGTCGGCGTCCGGGTGGATCCAGTGGTGTCCGGAGGCGGAGATCCGTACGCCGACCAGGAGCGCGGGCTGCGGCCGGCCGTTCAGGCGGCGCGCGGCCCGGCGGCGGGCCAGGCCCCGGCCGAGGACGGTGGTACCGGGCACCAGGAGCACCAGGGCGAGCACTTGCAGGACCCCCGGGTCGTACGGGTGCGCGCTGCCCGAGGCCCGCACTTCCAGGAGGACGCCGCTGGTGAGGGCCGCGGCGGCCGCGAGGCAGCACGCGCAGCCGAGGACGATCGCCGTCCGTCCGCGGCGCCGGTGTGCGGCCGGAAGCGGGTCGGGCAGCGGGAAACGGGCGGACCCGGCGGCGGCCAGGGCGAGTTCGCGCTGGCGGCGGCGGGCGAGGAGGCGGACCAGCGACCCGGTGAACGCCCACGCGGCGAGGGCGAGGACCAGTCCGCGGCCGATCCCGCCCGCCGCGTCGGGGGCGGGAAGCGCGAGGGCGGCGCCCGCCGCGATGACGGGTGTGGCCAGCAGGGTGGCCACCGGTAAGTGGCGGAACCAGACCGGCAGCGCGATCAGGAGGACGCCCAGGGCATAGCCGCGCCAGTCTTCACCGCGCCCGGGTTCCGCGTCGCCGAGGGCGCTGAGGGCGATCGCGAGGAGGACCACGCCGCCGAGGAGCCAGCCTCCGGCGACGGGTGCGAACGCCGCCGGGACGCGGGCGCGGAGCCAGCGCTGGGCGTCCTCGACGCCCCACGCCGCGACTCCGCCCTCCGGTATCCCGGCGGTCGGCAGGTGCTTGACGTAGTCGGTCACGGCGCCAGTATGGGAGCGCCGTGCCGCGGCCCAGAAGAGGCGGCCGCGGCACGGAATCGCTACGGCCGCTTCCGGGCCGAGGCGGCCCCGGGATCGGCGTCGCCGGCGATCGGGCTCGGGTCGGCGCCGGGATCGGGGTCGGTCGGGTCGGGGTCGGGTCAGGCGTCGAGCACGGCGAGTTCCAGCCCGTCGAGGCGCTCCGGCTCCGCGACGATGTCGATCTCGGTGATCAGGCCGTCCTCGATGGTGAAGTCGAGCACCAGGAACAGTCGTCCCAGCGGCGCCATCGCCAGGCCGACCACACCGTTGACGAGGGCGGGCTGCGTGGACCGCGCCCGCTGCATGGCGGCCATCGCACCCGTGGCGACGGTGACGGCGCCGCTGAAGGAAAGGGGCGCGGGGGTGGGCCCGACGGCCCGGTCGGCCCGGAGCACCACATCGGGGTGGAGCAGCGAGACCAGTGCGTCGAAGCTCCCGCCGCGGGTGGCGGCCAGGAAGGCCTCCACGACGCTGCGCTGGCGGGTGAGATCGGCCTCGGGCACCATCGGGGCGCCCTTGACCCGGCGGCGGGCGCGGCTCGCGAGCTGGCGGGTCGCGACCGGGGTCTTCTCGATCAGGGGGGCGATCTCGTCGAAGGGCACGGCGAACAGGTCGTGCAGTACGAACGCCAGCCGCTCGGCCGGCGCGAGCGTGTCGAGCACCACCAGCAGGGCCAGCCCGACGGAGTCGGCCAGTACGGCCTCCTCCTCGGGGTCGACCGTGTCCTCACGGCTGACGACGGGGTCGGTGGGATAGGCCTCGATGGAGTCCTCGCGCCGGGAGTCGCGCGAGCGCAGCAGGTTCAGGCACACGCGCGACACGACCGTGGTCAGCCAGCCCCCGAGGTTCTCGACCTCGCTGATGTCGGAGCGGTTGAAGCGTATCCACGCCTCCTGCACGGCGTCCTCGGCCTCGGCGAGCGAGCCCAGCATCCGGTAGGACACCGCTCTCAGATGAGATCGGTGCTCTTCGAACTGCTCGGTCAAGCCGGAACTCTGGTCCACGGGTCTCATTCCTTCCTCACAGCGGATCCTCAAAATAGATCACGAAGAAATCGCCCGTGTGAGGGGGGAGTTGGGCCCGGGGCCGCGCACCGCCCCGCCGGGGCCGGCCGGCGCGGGCGGCTGCGACGGCCGCCACTGCTGGATAATGGCGCCGAACAGCAGAAGCACCGGAGACGCCGGGGACACGTGGTGGCCCGGCAGGAGAGGGAGCCCCCGATGGAAGCGCAGCACTTCGAGCGGATCACCGCGTTCATCGAGGCACGGCTCACCCCGCTGTTCGACGCCGAGACGGGCAGCGAGTACGGCTTCGGCATGGACGACACCTCCCGTGCGCTGCGCGCGCTGCGCAATTCCGTCCTGGAGGCGTCCGCCATCAAGGGCCTCATCGCGCAGCGGGCCACGGCCGAGCCGGCCATGCGCCGCGTCATCGACCAGTCGGTCGAGCACAACTGGGACGTGCTGCGCGGCATCGCCCGCCAGTGGGAGGACCACGCCGACTTCCGCCACGAGTTCAAACACCACGCGTGGGAGCTCGACCACCACCACGCCGCCGCGGACGCCTGAGCCCCTGCGCCCTCACCCCGGCGGCGTGCTGATTGCGCGTGCGGCGATGGCCGTGCGCAGGCGCGCCGCCGCGGCTTGCGCCTCCTGAGGCGACGGCGAGAGCACACCGTGCTCGGTCATCAGGGCGTGGAACTGCTGCCGCTCGTACGGCACTCCGGGCGGCAGCGCCGCGACGTGCCAGTGGAGGTGGGTGTTCCCCTGCTGGCTGCCCAAGGAGTACAGGTAGGTCCGCTCGGACGCGTAGACCTCCTCGACCGCGAGGGCGACCTCCCGTACGACGAGCATGATGCGGAGGTAGGCCGCCGCGTCCAGATCACGGACGGCATGCTCGACGTGTGCCTTCGGCGCCACCAGGACCTTTCCGGGGAGCGTGGGCCACCGGTCGAGGAAGGCCACGTGGTGATCGTCCTCGAAGACCGCCTCGTGCGCGTACTCCGGGTCCCCGGCGAGGAACGCGCAGACGAAACACGGCCCGCTGCGCGTCCGCTCGACGTACCGCCCGAGATCCATGGCCCCGCGTTCCCCCGGCTGCGGCGCGGCTGCTCCGGACAAGGCCTAACCCGCCGCCTTGCGCGGGGTGGTCTGCTGGACCGCCCAGCCGTTGCCGTCCGGGTCCGAGAAGTAGACGAAGGAACCCCAGGGCAGGTCCTGGATCTCCGTCACCTCGACGCCCCGGGCCCGCAGGTCCTCGTACGCCTCCTCGATGTCGGTGACGACGACCTGCATGTTGTCCAGCGATCCCGGGGTCATCCGGGTCAGTCCCTTGCCGATCGCGATCGAACAGGCCGAGCCCGGCGGGGTCAGCTGCACGAAGCGGATGTCCTCGCTGACCGTGACGTCGTGGTCGGCGTGGAAGCCGAGCTTCTCGTAGAAGGCCTTGGCCCGATCGACATCGGTGACGGGGACGGCGACCAGTTCGAGTTTGATGTCCATCACAGCATCATGCTCCCGGCGCCGGTGCCGCGCCGCCCGGGGCCAGGTCGGCAGGCGTGTCCGCCGTCGCGAACTGGGTGCGGTACAGCTCCTCGTACCGGCCGCCCGCCGCCAGCAGCTCGGTGTGCGTGCCCCGTTCCACGATCCGGCCGTCCTCGACCACCAGGATCAGGTCCGCCGCCTGTACGGTCGACAGCCGGTGCGCGATCACCACCGCGGTCCGGCCCGCCAGGGCCTCGCCCAGCGCCTCCTGGACCGCCGCCTCCGAGGTGGAGTCCAGGTGCGCGGTCGCCTCGTCGAGGATCACCACCCGCTGCCCGGCCAGCAGCAGCCGTGCGATGGTCAGCCGCTGCCGTTCCCCGCCCGACAGCCGGTAGCCGCGCTCCCCGACCACCGTGTCCAGCCCGTCCGGCAGCGAGGCGACGAGCCCGTCGAGGCGCGAGCGCCGCAGGGCCTCCCAGATCTCCTCCTCGGCGGCTTCGGGCCGGGCCAGCAGCAGGTTGGCCCGTACCGACTCGTGGAAGAGGTGCCCGTCCTGCGTGACCATGCCGAGCGTCTCGCGGATCGAGTCGGCCGTGAGGTCCCGTACGTCGATCCCGCCGAGGCGCACCGCGCCCGAGTCGGTGTCGTACAGCCGCGGCAGCAGCTGGGCGATGGTCGACTTGCCGGCGCCGGACGAGCCGACCAGGGCGATCATCTGGCCGGGTTCGGCGCGGAAGGACACCTCGTGCAGCACCTTCGTACCGCCCCGGGCGTCGAGGGCGGCGACCTCCTCCAGGGAGGCGAGCGAGACCTTGTCGGCGGAGGGGTAGCCGAACGAGACCCGGTCGAACTCCACGGCCACCGGACCCTCCGGCACCCGGCGGGCGTCCGGCTTCTGCGCGATGAGCGGCTTGAGGTCGAGGATCTCGAAGACCCGCTCGAAGCTCACCATCGCGCTCATCACCTCGACGCGGGCGCCGGCGAGCGCGGTCAGCGGGGCGTACAGCCGGGTCAGGAGCAGGGCGAGGGCGACGACGGAACCGGCGTCCAGGGAACCGCGCAGGGCGTAGAACCCGCCGAGCCCGTAGACGAGGGCGAGGGCCAGGGCCGAGACGAGGGTGAGGGCCGTGATGAAGGCCGACTGGGCCATCGCCGTACGGATCCCGATGTCCCGCACCCGCGCCGCCCGGGCCGCGAACTCCGCGGATTCGTCGGCGGGCCGGCCGAACAGTTTGACCAGCGTCGCGCCGGGGGCGGAGAACCGCTCGGTCATCTGGGTGCCCATCGCGGCGTTGAGTGCGGAGGCCTCCCGCTGCATCGCCGCCATCCGCGCCCCCATCCGGCGGGCCGGCAGCACGAACACCGGGAGCAGCACCAGCGCCAGCAGGGTGATCTGCCAGGAGATGCTGAGCATCACGGTGAGGGTCAGCAGCAGGGTCACGGTGTTGGCGACCACCCCCGACAGGGTGTTGCTGAAGGCGCGTTGGGCGCCGATCACGTCGTTGTTCAGCCGGCTGACCAGGGCCCCGGTCCGGGTGCGGGTGAAGAAGGCGACGGGCATCCGCTGCACGTGGTCGAAGACCGCCGTCCGCAGATCCAGGATGAGGCCCTCGCCGAGGGTGGCGGAGAGCCGGCGGGTCAGCAGCCCCAGCCCGGCCTCTGCGACCGCGATCAGCGCGATGAGCAGGGCGAGCCGGGTGACGGCGGCACTGTCCCGGCCGTCGACGATGGCGGTGACCACCCGGCTGGCGAGCACCGGGGTGGCCACCGCCAGCAGTGCGGTCACCACGCTCAGAAGGAGGAAGAGGGTGAGCCCGCGGCGGTGCGGGCGGGCGAAGGCGGCGACGCGGCGCAGACCGGCCCGGGAGAGCGGGCGGCGGTCCTGCTGGGCGTTGATCGCACTGTGCAGCGAGGTCCAGGCGGTGATTTCCATGTCCATGACCCGAACGCTAGGACCTCAACTTAACCTGAGGTCAAGGTTTCGGTGCCGGACCGCCCGCGGGTGTCTCCAACTCCCGCCCGTACGAACGATTTTCGCCTTCTCCGTCCGCTGTCGGTACCCGGTGGCATCATCGGGTCATGACGCAGGGATCCGAGTCCGTACGCTTCGGCAAGCGAACCGCCGACACCGTCCTGCAGCGCTTCGAGCAGTGGGCCCGCGACACTCCCGGGACCCACGCCCTCATCGCAGGCGCCGAGAGCCTCACCTACGGGCAACTGGACGAGCGGGCCGACCGGCTGGCGCACCGTCTGCTCGCCTCCGGCCTGCCGCCCGGCGGCCTCGTCGCCATCGGCACCGCCCGGCAGGCCGAACTGGTCGTCGCCCTCCTGGCCACCCTCAAGGCCGGCGGGACGTACGTCGTCGTCGACGCCGAGACCCCGCGCACCGGGCAGCGCCAGCTCACCGTGGCCGAGCCCTTCGTGCTGCTCACCCCACTCGCCCACCGGGCGGCCCTCGACAACGGAAGCGGGGTGAAGGTGATCCGGCTGGGCGCGGAGGCCGCCGCGATCGCCGGACAGCGGGGGGAACAGCCCGCGGAACACCCCGCTGACCAGCCCTCCGACCGGCCCACCGACCAGCCGTCACACCAGCCGTCCGGACAGCCCGCCACGCAGGCGGCAGCGTCTCCGCCGCCCCCCGCCCCCGGCCGTACCGCGGCCCTCCTGTTCACCGGTGCGGCCGAGCCGCGCGCCGTCCCCGTCAGCCACGGTCTGCTGCTCGCCGCCCACGAGAGCTGGGCCGAGGTGGCCCGGCTCACCCCGGCGGACCGGCACCTGATCGCGGCCGGGACGGACGTCACCGCCTTCGCCGCCGGCTGGACCCGGGCCCTGTGCTCGGGCGGCGCCCTCGTCCTTCCCCGGCGGTCCCCCTGGAAGCCCGAGGACATCCGCGCTGCGGTCGGGACCGAGCACGTCACCGTCCTGCACACCGACCCGGCCACCGCCCTCGAACTCCTGAAGGGGGAAGAAGCGCCGGGCACCGCCTTCCGGTCGCTGCGGCTGCTCGCCGTCTCGGGCGACCGTCTCTACCTCGACGACCAGGCCGCCCTGCAGGTCCTGCTGCGGCCCGGCGCACGGGTGCTCAACGTCTACGGGCTCGCGGAGAGCGCGGGCATCGGCACCTGGTTCGAACTGCCGCAGCTGCCCCGCCCGCTCGACGACCCGGAAGAGCTCTCCCTGCTCGGCACCCCCTTCCCCGGCTGGCGGGCCGAGGTGCGCGACGGGCAGATCCGCCTCACCCCGCCCGGCGCCGGTGACGTGATACCCACCGGTGACCTGGGCCTGCTCCGCGAGGACGGGCTGCTCGAGTTCGGCGGCCGGCTGGGGGACCGCATCACCCTGCCCGGCGGGCGCTCCGTCGACCCCCACCCGATCGAGTCCGCGATCCGCAGCCACGAGGGCATCGGCTCGGTGATCGTGAACGGGGTCGACAGCGCGCGCGGCCCGCGCCGCCTCGTCGCCTACGTCGCCCCGCCCACCGCAGGTTCCACGGCTCCCGTGGCGGCCCCACTGCCGGACATCGAGGAACTGCGCGACCATCTGGCGGGGAAGGTGCCCAGGGAGGAGACCCCGCGCACCGTGATCCGGCTGCGCGCACTGCCCCGCAACCGGGCCGGCCGGGAGGACCGGGCCGCCCTGCCGCTGCCCATCCTGCCCGCCGCCGCGGCGAAGGGGGGCGGCGGGAGCACGTCCGGGAAGTACGGGGCCGCCCCGGCCGGCGAGGGACTCCCGGCCTCCTGTGCGGGCGGCTGCGGGGGAGGCCTGGGCTTCGTCGCCCTCATCCTCACGAACCTCCTCTGGCCCGGATCCACCGACCTCACCGGGGTGCCGCAACCCTGGGCGTTCCTCTTCTCCGTCCTCTACCTGTTCGAGTGCGCCGCCTTCGGCGTCGGGGTGGTCTTCCTCTTCGGAGGGCGTGCCCGGATGCGGAGCCGGGGCCGCGGCCGGCGGATCACCGCGGCCGCCCATCTGGCGGTGTCCTACCTCCTGCTGGCCTGGTGGCCGCAGGACAACCTCTACCGGCTGGCCGCCAAACAGGACTGGCCGCGGCAGGCCGCGCTCGTCTACACCTTCAACGTCCCCCTGATGATCGCGGCAGCCGTCGTCGCCGCCTACCTCGTCGCGAAACCGGCCGATCCCTTCGACTTCGACGAAGACGACGACTGACGGATCAGGGGCCGGCGGGCGGGGCGGGCTGACGCGGCACCCCGATGGAACCCGGTGACCCTCATCCCCAACTGCCGCGGCCCCGTCCTCACCAGGGGCCCCGACGCGTGGCCGCTCGCCCTTCCATTAAAGCAAAGACAAGGGCG
>NZ_JARAYQ010000420.1:0-4641 GCF_033794505.1 Streptomyces sp. MB09-01
CACACACGAGCACACCGGCGCGGGCGGGCGCTTCCACCCGCCCACCATGGAGGGAGCCGCCCCCCCCACGATCCAAGAGGCCGTCCCTTCACGATCCAGGAGGGCGTCCTTTCACGATTGAGGATGCCGATCCAAGAAACCGATCCAGGATCGCCTCACGGACATCAGCATCGCCGGGCAAGACCCTCGGGGATACTGACGCAATGTCACACACGCCGCCCGCCGTGCCCCCCGAAGCCGTGACGGCCGACCCGCCCCACCACACGGACCGCCCGCTGCTCACCCAGTTCTGGCTCGACCTCACCTTCCTGCACTGGGCAGCCGACCCCGCCGCCATCGCCCCGTTGCTCCCGGCCGGCACCGTGCCGGACACGCTGGACGGGCTCACCTATGTCGGCCTTGTCGCGTTCCGGATGCACCGGATCGGATGGGGCCGCCTCCCCGGCATCCCCTACCTGGGCTCCTTCCCGGAGACCAACGTCCGCCTCTACTCGGTGGATGCCCACGGCCGCCGGGGTGTGGTCTTCCGCTCCCTCGACGCTTCCCGTCTGATCCCGGTAGCTGTGGGACGGGGCGTGTTCCGCCTCCCGTACGTGTGGTCACGGATGACGATCCGCCGGGACGGCCCCATCTTCACCTACACCAGCAGCCGGCGGTGGCCTGGGCCGCGGGGCGCGCACAGCACGATCACGGTGCGGACCGGCGACCCGATCGGGGAGCCGACCGACCTCGAACACTTCCTGACCGCCCGCTGGGGCATGCACAGCGATTTCTCCGGCCGGCCGCTGTACCTGCCGAACACCCACCCGCGCTGGCCGCTGCACCGCGCCGAACTCCTCGTCTGCGACGAGAACCTGCTGGCGGCGGCAGGCCTGCCCGCGCCCGCCGGCGCGCCTGTGAGCGTGCTGTACTCCCCGGGAGTCGCCGTACGGTTCGCCCGCCCTGCCCGCCCTGCCCGCCCGCAGTCGCGGTAGCCACCGGCTCGGACGGCCGACAGCCACGGAACCGGGCCACCTGCCCCCCTGGGGGAGGGCAAGCCCTACGGACGGGGCGGCCCGGAAGCATGCGAGGGCAGGCCGATTCGGCGCGGAGCCGTGGTGGCCGGCCGGGGTGCGGGGGTACCGCCGGCTCCGCGTTGGGATGGCGCGGCACGGGTGGCGTAGGGCGATCGTGCCGTGTGCCGCGTGGTGGTTCAGGGGTGCTGCTGTCGGGTGTGGGTGGTGGGGGTGTAGTAGACGGATCGCCCTTGTTTGGTGCGTTCGAGGAGGCCGCGCGCGACGCCTTGTTCGAGGGTGTTGCGGATGACGGCTGCCTGGGCTTTGCGTTCGGGGTGGGTGGTGTTGATGGTGTGGGTGATTTCGGCGGCGGATTGGGGTTCGGTTTTGCCGGTGAGGGTGGTGGTGATGAGTTCGAGCCAGGAGGGGACGCTGCTGGTTTCCTTCTTGGCTTTGTCGGTTTTGGTTGTGCGTGGCGTCTTCACTTCAGCGGCAGCAGGGGAAGTGGCGGCAGGAGCGGCTGCAGTGGGAGTGGTGGCGGTAGCCGTGGGGGTGGGGGTGGTTTTGGGTTCTGACGTCTTCTTGGTGCTGCGGGTGGCGTTGCGCGGGGTTGGTACTGCGGTGTGCTTGGTGGCGGGTTTGGCGGTTTGAGTGATGGCGTCCGGTGTGGGGATGCCGAGGGCTTGCTGCATTTTGAGGAGGACTTTTGCGCTTTCCTCGAGTTGTTGGAGTTCTTGTTGGAGGCGGTGGAGTTCGTCTCGTGTGTGTTGTTGTGCGGTGTGGTTGGCGGTGAGGTCGTTGGCGATTTGTTGTGCGTAGTCGTCTTTGATGTTGGTGGTGTGGGTGGGTGTGGTCATGGGTTCCTCGGTTTGTGTGGTGACGGGTGTGTGTGGTGATGGTACGCATCTGGGTGCGCTTGTGAGCCGGTATCGGGTATCTGTCACCCCCCAACGTGGTGTCTTGCAGCCGGTGTCGACGGTGTCGTGCTGCGGACCGGCGCAGGACTTGGGCGTAGTCGAGTGATATCCGGTTTGTGATCATGCGAGCCCGAGGAGCTGAAGGGGGCGATCGGGGTCGCGGGCTTTGCGACGGAGGCTGGCCGCGATGTTCTTCGCTCCAACTGTCCGGAGGGCTCCGATGGCGAGGTTGCGCCAGGTGGCCACCGCGCGGGAGCTGGGCGGCGAGCAGGTGGATCTTCTGGCCCCTCGCCTTTGCCGCACCGCAGGCTCTTGCCGTCCACCGCCAGGCCACGCAGCCCCGCCGCTCCGGCTGCTCTCGGGCGACGGTCCGCGAGCCAGCGTCCGACTGCCAGGTCCAACGCGTCGCCATCGATGCGGGCCAGTAGCCGGCGGACCGTGGTCTCCGCGGGCAGGACCCACTTGGGCAGCAGCGGATGGCGACCACTGGGCTCAAGGGCCACTCGGTCGGGGAACGTGTCGACGCTGGTGGCGGAAGCCCCTGCTGCAGCAGCTGCGATCCCTACCGTCGTCAGGCGTTGTCAGAGCAGATGTCTGAACGCATGGCATCGCGCGTCTGTAGGCGCAGGTCCAGGTACCTGCGTGTGAGTTCCTCGAACTGATCGCTGTCGATTCGCGCTCCGGCGCTAACGGCGTCACGCATCATTCGGACTGCCCCACTGCATTCCTCGGCTAGAGCGACGACAGCGCTGGAAGCGAGAAGTTCCAGCTCGTGACGAGACGTGTAGCAGTGTGCGTAGGCCGCTCGTGTCTGCCGGTACCTCTCGCTCACATCCAGGCTAGGCGTGGCGGCGATATTGCGCAGGTCACTGCCTGCCTGAGCATGGTCTGCGAGGAACCTCGCGTAGAGCTGCCGTCGTGTTCTGCCCCACTCGACTGCCGTCTCTCGTTGTGTCTTCCTGCGCTCCACCAACAGCGCCGATCCCATCGCGATCACGGCACCGACGAGCGTGGCAAGCAGCGGTATCCAGGTCATTTCAGAACAGTAGGACACATTCGCGGCCAACTGACCTGGCGCGTTGGGTGTTTGCTGCCCTGCAGTCGACCAGGACGGGGGCGACCCAGGCCTTGGAGTACTACCACCGGCGGGCCTGACTGTCGTGGTCACGGGACCATGAGCGGTGTCCCGGCAGACTGCTCCAGCGAGATAAACGAGTTCATCGCCGGGGCCGGGCGGCAAGTCCTCCTCCAGCGTCTCGGCCCGCACCCACCTGGCGGTCGCAGGCGAGAACGCAGGCTCAATACACTACAAATAGGACGGCGCCCACTTTGTCGAGGCCCTGGCGCCGGCGGTGTCGTGGGTGTTGTGGTGCGGGTCGGCGTTGCCGTGGCCCCCTCTACGTGTGGTGGTGGCGTGTATGGGTTGTGGATTGGTTGAAGGTGCGTAGGAGGGTGTGGAGGTAGTTTTCCAGGCGGTGTGTCAGCAGGGTCGGCGTGAGGTCTTTCCTGCCGAGTTGCCGCCAGGGTTCGGCGATCTTTTGGGCGTTGGGGGCGAAGGCTAGTGCGTCCAGGACGCGCCAGTAGAGGTGGTCGGTCGCGTTGCTGGTGAGTGTTCCGCCGGCTGCGGTGTAGTGGGCGGCGAGTTGCATGCCGGCAGGTGTTCCGTGGAGGAGGGCGAGGGTGGTGGAGCAGTGGGCGATGTCGAGGTCGGCGGGCCCCCAGGAGGTTTCCACCCAGTCGACGACACCGGTGATGGTCAGGGTGGTTCCTTCTTGGGTGAACAGGACGTTGCCGGGGTGGAAGTCGCGGTGTAGGAAGCACGGCTGGTAGGCGGGGGGCGGACGGCGGATCACGTCCAGGGCGCGCTGCCACACCTCGGGCCGGTTCGGGTTCTCGGGTAGCTGTACTCGTTCGGGGCTGGTCCACGCCTCGTAGGTACGGGGCCGGGATGCTTCCGGGACGGGCAGTGAGTGGATGATCTGGAGCTGGCGGGCGAGGAGTCGGGCCTTGCCCTCGATGTCGTGCGCGTCGAGTCTGGGGCTGCCGGGCAGCATCGACATCAGCAGCGACGGGTGGTCGCACGTCGCGGCGGTCGCGTCGACACCGTGGAGACGGGGGGCCGGCACGGCCGTGTCGGCGAGGAAGCGGAGGGTGTCCGCTTCCCTGGTCAGCAGTCCCGGGGCGTGTTTGACGTAGAACGGTTTCACGAACGAGCGCAGCACGAGGGAGTACGGCTCGCCCTCACCCGCGCTGTCGCCTGTGCCGTCGCTGTTGACGAGGAGGCGGCGCATCTGTGAGGTCCATCCGCCGTGCAGTGTCTCCACGCCGTGGATCCGGTGCCTGGTAGGGAGGCTTTTCTCCACCCACGCACGGGTGTTGGACCATCCCGGGTCATCGGCATCAGTGTCAACCGTCGCGTTCTCAACCTCGTCCTCGGCCATGCCCACAGCCTAATGATCGCGAGAATGCGTCCCGTGGCGTACCGGCGGAACGGCCCGCCCCGAGACTCCGCTGCGGACGGGTGCGGCATCTGGTCGTCAGGTGTCACCGTCCGGGCGCCCCGTGCCCGTGTGGACGGTGCGATCAGATACACGCATGAGGGGCGGCAGTTCTGGGGGCGTTGCGGTGGATCGGCAGGAGGTGCCGGGTGGTCGGGGTTTGCGCGCTCCTGACGCGTCCTGGTCTCGCAATTGCGCGGAGCGGGTCTGTACCCGGGCGGGGGATGGGGG
>NZ_JARAYQ010000421.1:0-4617 GCF_033794505.1 Streptomyces sp. MB09-01
ACCTCCGTGCGTGGTGTGGAGCCTAGACACCTCCACCACACCGGAGGTCTTCGCCATGATCAAGACCCGACACTGTTAACAACGCTCGTGATCAATACATCTAGGCCGCCCGCGGCTTCCGGGCCCCCCGGCCTGCGCCGGGGGGCCCGCCCGTGTCCGGGCCGACGGCGTCGCGGCCCCGCGAGGGGAGGGCCGCGGCCGGTCGGCCGGTCACCCGGTCAGCGGGTGGACGCGGAAGGAGCCGGCTTCGGCTCCTGCGACGCCTCCGCTTCCTGCGACGCCTTCGGCGTCGGCTCGGGCCGGGGCTTGGGCAGTTCCGGCTCGACCCACGGAGTGACCGGCTGCACGTGCTCCGGGCCGCCCGGCGCCGGCTGCCCGATCGCCGCAAGCGCCTCCCGCGCCAGCGGCCCGCGCAGCGGCGAGAAGTGCGGGTTCGTCCGCATCGCCTCCTGGAGGTGGCGGCGGGCCGCCGCCACGTCCCCGAGGCCGCGCTCGATCATCGCCCGGTGGTACGAGAAGTCGGCGCTGCGTAGACCCTGTTCCGTGGCCTTCTTCGCGTACTCCAGCGCCGCCACGTCCTCGCCCGCCTGGTGCAGGGCCCACCCCAGCGCGTCCGCGACCTGCACGCTCTTGTGCCGCGACCACTCCTGCGACAGGCGCCGCACCGCCGCCGCCGGATCACCGTGGTCCGCCTCGTACAGGCCGAGGACCACGTCGTCGTCGACGCCGTTGCGGCCGTCCCGCGCCGTCATCGAACCGAGCATGTCGTACGGCACGCGCGCCTCCTGGGCCCGGCCCAGGGACTCCAGCAGCTCGCCCAGCTCCCGCGCCAGCTGAGGCACCGGGGCCCGCCCCAGCGCCAGCCGGTAGTCCCGCACCGCCTCCCCGGGACGCCCCAGCGCGGCTAGCGCACGGGCCCGGCCGCCCAGCGCCTCCGCCTGCGCCGGATCCGTCCGCAGCGCGCCCTCGTAGTGCCGCAGCGCCTCCGCCGCGTCGCCCCGCTCCCAGCACAGCTCCCCGAGCCGGAACAGCGCGTACGCCTTCTCCGCGGGGGCCTTCGCCGCGCCCGCCGCCTGCTCCATCGACATCACCGCGTCCTCGCGCCAGCCGCGGTCCCGGTAGACCTGCGAGGCCCTGACGTACGCCGCCAGGCCCGGCCGCAGCTCCAGCAGCAGCTCCATCGCCTTCTGGGCGCCCTTGTAGTCGCCGAGCCCCGTGTAGGCGTCCACGAGCACCGGGTACGCCGTCCACCGCTTCGGCGCCTGAGCCCGTACGAGCTCGCCCCACTTCTTGGCGTTCCCGAAGTCCCGACGGGCGTTGGCCAGCGCGCCCATGCCCGTCATCGCGTCGAAGTTGCCCTTCTCGGCCGGGCGGACCTCCAGCGAGCGCTTCAGCGCCTTCTCCGCCTTCGGGAACCAGCCCGAGTCCGCGGTGCGCCGGGCCTGTTCGAGGTAGGCGGAGCCGAGGACCGCCCACGAGGCGTCGTCGTCCGCGTGCTTCGCGACCCACTTCTCCCGGTCCGCCACCAGCGCCGTCAGGTCCACCGCCGCCGCGGGCGCGCCCATGCCCACCGCCGACGCGGCGCGCTCACTCGGCCCCGGCGGGCGGGCGTCGTCACCGGTCCGGGCGGGGCGGATCAGAAGGGCCGCGGCAATCAGGACCACGGCGACCGCGGCGGCCACGAGCGTCTTGCGGCCGGTGAAGGTCACGGGCGGCGCCGGTGTCTGCGTTTCCTCGTCGATACGGTCCATGGGGTCACTGTGCGTCAATATGAAGAGTTCGCGGAGGTGCCCGAAGAGGGGCGCGTGCGTGTTCACACCGATGGTCCCGCGACGACCCCTGGGAGGGGCCCCACCGGGGTGCCAGGCTGGTCCCATGGATGACGACCTCTCCGCACGTCTGCGAGCGAACCTCCTCGAAGGCCTCCCGGCCGACGCCCTGCTCACCGATCCCCAGGTGACCACCTCCTACGCCACCGACATGGCCAGCTTCTGCGCCGCCGGGACCCCGGCCGTCGTCGTACTGCCCCGGACCGTCGAACAGGTCCAGCACGTCCTGCGCACCGCCACCGCCCTACGGGTCCCCGTCGTCCCGCAGGGCGCCCGTACGGGCCTGTCGGGCGGCGCCAACGCCTCCGACGGCTGCATCGTGCTGTCCCTGGTGAAGATGGACCGGATCCTGGAGATCAGCGCCGTCGACCGGATCGCCGTCGTCGAGCCGGGCGTGGTGAACGCCGTGCTCTCGCGGGCCGTCGGCGAGCAGGGCCTGTACTACCCGCCCGACCCCTCCAGCTGGGAACAGTGCACCATCGGCGGCAACATCGGCACCGCCTCCGGAGGCCTGTGCTGCGTCAAGTACGGGGTCACCGCCGAGTACGTGCTCGGCCTCGATGTGGTCCTGGCCGACGGGAGGCTGCTGCGCACGGGCCGCCGCACCGCCAAGGGCGTTGCCGGATACGACCTCACCCGGCTCTTCGTCGGCTCCGAGGGCAGTCTCGGCGTCGTCGTCCAGGCCGTCCTCGCCCTCAGGCCCGCGCCGCCCCGGCAGCTCGCCCTGGCCGCCGAGTTCCCCTCCGTCGCGGCCGCCTGCGAGGCCGTATGCGCCGTCATGGAGGCGGGGCTGATCCCCTCGCTGCTGGAACTGATGGACCGTACGACCGTCCGCGCCGTCAACGCCCTCGGCAGAATGGGCCTGCCGGAGGACACCGAGGCCCTTCTCCTGGCCGCCTTCGACACCCCGCACGCCCCGGAGGACCTCGCGGCCGTGGGGGAGCTGTGCACCGCCGCCGGAGCCACCGCCGTCGTGCCCGCCGAGGACGAGGCGGAGTCGGAACTGCTGCTGCACGCCCGCCGGATGTCCTTTCCCGCGCTGGAGGCCCTGCGGCCCGCGACGATGATCGACGACGTGTGCGTGCCCCGCTCGCGGCTCGGCGAGATGCTGGACGGGACGGCCGCCATCGCCCGCGCCCACGACCTGCTCATCGGGGTCTGCGCGCACGCCGGAGACGGCAACACCCACCCGATCGTCTGCTTCGACCCCGCCGACGAGGACGAGACGCGGCGGGCCCGCGATTCCTTCGGCGCGATCATGGCGCTGGGACTGGAGCTGGGCGGGACCATCACCGGCGAACACGGGGTCGGCGTCCTGAAGAAGGAGTGGCTCGCCCGCGAACTCGGCCCGGTGGGGCTGGAGATGCAGCGCGCCGTCAAGCAGGCCTTCGACCCGCTGGGGCTGCTCAACCCGGGCAAGCTCTTCTGACTCCGGCTCCGTGGCCGGCCGTGCGGGGCCGGGGGCCGGCCGTACGGGGCCGGGACCGGCGCCGTAGTACGGCATCACAGGTCCCCGTCCGCCGACTCGTCCGACGGCCACGGGTCGCGCAGCCACAGGTCGTCGGCGGGGGTCGGGGTGAGCAGCTCGGCCAGGGCCGCGTCCAGGCCGAGCCGCTCGGCCTCGGTGCCGGGCGGGACCACGCGCAGGGTGCGCTCCAGCCAGGCCGACACCGAGCCGGCGGGGGCCTCCAGGAGGGCGTCGCCGTCGGGGGAGCTGAGCGCCATGCAGAGCACGGACTTGTTGTCGACCTTGGTGGGCCAGATCCGGACGTCGCCGTGGCCGCACGGGCGGAACACCCCTTCGACGAGCAGCTCGCGGGCGAAGGTCCAGTTGACGGGGGTGCTGGAGCCGGTGTGGAAGGTGATGTGGACGGCGTACGGGTCGTCCGTGAGGTAGAGGAGCCGGGCCGGGACGGGGATGCTGCGCTCGGGGGACAGGACCAGCTTCAGTTCCAGCTCGCGCTCGACGACGGGGTGGTGCATGACGGCCTCACTTCGGTTCGGTGCCGGGGCGTGATGGCGCCCCACACCCCGAGAGAGCGCGGATGCGCCCGGGTATGACGCGGGTTCCGCAAGCGGACCGGAGATTGGCCGAATTTTTTCGGCTGACCGAAAAGGGTCGGGAGGGTGACGTTCGCTCAATGGCTTGGATTCTCCCGTTACCGGACCTGGCGGGCCGAGGTTCTTGGCTATGGTCCTCCCTTGCACAAGCCTCAAGCCACGATCGGAGTTGGGGACATGACGGCCTCCCCTGGTGACGGCGAGCACGCGGCCCGCGAGGGCTACTACCCCGATCCGTCCATCCCCGGGTACATCCGGTACTGGAACGGCGCGGCCTGGGTGCCCGGCACGAGCCGCCCCGCCCCCGCCCAGGAGACGGGGCCGGTGTTCCTGGACGAGACCTCCGTGACCGAGGCGCTGCCGGAACCCGAACCGGAACGGGAACGCGAACCGGAACGGGAACGCGAACCGGAACGTGAACGGGAACGGAGGCCGGAACCCGTCACCGAGCCCGAACCCGCGGTGTGGCAGGCCGATCCCCTGCACCAGGCCGGCTTCGGCGGGCCCCGCGACCACCGGGTCTCGTGGGGGAGCCCGCCCGAGCCCGAGCCCGAGGCCGAGCCCGCCGGCCGGGACGCCGCCCGGCCGGCGGGCATCTCCCTGGCCCGTACGGCGGCTGCCGCGGCTGCCGCGGCGGCCCCCGCACGGCCTCCCGTGCAGGCCTCCATGGGGATCCTGTCGGCGCGCTCCCCGGCCGCGCAGGCCCCTGCCCCGGGCTCTTATACAA
>NZ_JARAYQ010000422.1:0-4526 GCF_033794505.1 Streptomyces sp. MB09-01
GTGGATCAGTGCCCCACCCCCGCGGATCAGTGCCACACCCCGGTCGCGGCGGTGCGGCGGACGTAGTCGGCGAAATCGCGGGGCTCACGGCCGAGGGCGCGCTGCACGCCGTCGGCGAGGGTGGCGAAGCGGCGCTCCTCGATCCAGCCGTTGAGCAGGTTCAGCAGGGCCACGTAGTCCTCGGGCAGGCCCTTCTCCAGGGCGTAGGCCGCGTACTCCTCCGCCGGCACGGGGCGGTAGGCGATGTCCCGGCCGGTGGCCCGGGCGATCTCCCCGACCACGTCGCCCAGGCTCAGCAGCCGCGGGCCGGTCAGCTCGTAGGCCTGCCCGCCGTGCCCCTCCTCGGTGAGGGCGGCCACGGCGACGTCGGCGATGTCCTCGGCGTCGACGAACGGCTCGATGCCGTCCCCGGTCGACATCACGAACTCGCCGTCGAGCAACTGCCCGCGGTAGAAGGGGTCCTCGCTGAAGTTCTGGGCGAACCAGGTCGGCTTCAGGATCGTCCACTGCGCGCCGGACTCCCGTACCGCGCGCTCACCCGGAAGCTTCTCCTCCCCGTCCGGCACCACCCAGTCGCGGGCCGACAGCAGCACCAGCCGCTCCACACCGCGGGCCACGGCCAGCTCGGCGAAGGAGCGCAGCGACGTCGCGGCGTCGCTCTGCTGCGAGTCGACCAGATAGACCGCGCCGGCCCCCTCCAGCGCCGGCTCCCAGGTGTTCCCGTCGTTCCAGTCGAAGCGGGTCGGCCCCTTCCGGGAGGCCGCCCGGGCCTCGTGTCCGTGCTGTCGGAGGCGGGAGAGCACGCGCCGTCCCGTCTTGCCCGTGCTGCCGAGGACCAGTATCGGTTTCGTCGTCATGCGGCCAGTCAAGCCGCTGCCGTTGAGGCGTGGAATGGTCTTCCCGCTCAGATCGATGTCTGGGCGTCTAAGCTCTTGCCGTATGGATGCGTTGGCGAGCCTGCTGTACGAAGTCCGTTCCGACGGGGCCCTGTTCAGCCGGGCCATCCTGGCCCCACCGTGGTCGATCCGGTTCGCGGACCGGACTCCCCTCACCCTGGTCACCATGCTGCGCGGCACGGGCCGGATCCTCCCCGGCGACGACGCCGAACCCGTCGCGCTCGACCGCGGCGACGTGGCCATCGTGGTGGGGGGCGGGCCGTTCACCATCGCCGACACCGCCGGCACCGCCGACGACGGCCCGGTGGCGCCGCCGCTCTACGTGGTGCACGGCCCCGACCACTGCACGACGGCCGACGGCGCGGAGATCAGCGAGGAGCTCGTACTGGGCGTGCGCACGTGCGGGAACAGCCTGGACGCCGACGCCCCGAACGTGCTGCTCACCGGCAGTTACCACGTCGGCGGCCGGGTCTCTGAGCGGCTGCTGAGCGCGCTCCCCCGGGTGCTCGTGGTGCGCTACGGCGGCGAGCCCGGCCCGATCCTCGACCTCACGGCCCTGGAGATCAGCCGGGACGACCCCGGTCAGCAGGCGGTCCTGGACCGGCTGCTGGACCTGTTGCTGCTGTCCACGCTGCGGGAGTGGTTCACCTGCCCCGAGTCCGACCCGCCCGGCTGGTACCGGGCGCTCGGCGACCCCGTGGCCGGCCCGGCGCTGCGCCTGATCCACGACCGGCCCGCGCGCCCGTGGACGGTGGCGGCGCTCGCCGAGGAGGCCGGCGTATCCCGGGCGACGCTCGCCCGCCGCTTCGGCGAGCTGGTCGGCCAGCCGCCCATGGCGTACCTGACGGGATGGCGGCTGGCCCTGGCGGCCGATCTGCTGGTGCGCTCCGAGGCCACGGTGGAGTCGATCGCCCGGCAGGTCGGCTACCGCAGCGCCTTCGGACTGAGCGTGGCCTTCCAGCGGGTGTACGGCACCCGCCCGAGCCACCACCGCGCGGCCGCCGGCCCGGCCCGCAGCGCTTCCTAGGACTCCCCGGGCTCGGAACGACTCCTCCCTCGATCCAGCGGTCAGGAGTCCAGGGGGCGCCAGGCCGGACCGTCGCCGTCCCGCTGGACGCGGCCGAACACCACGTCGGCGAGGTGGACGCCGAAGCCGATCGTGCCGGGCTCCGCCAGCTCGGCGACGAGGCGGTGGCGGTGGTCGGCGGTCCGCGCCTGGTCGTGGTCGAAGGCCGAGGACCACTCGGGATGGTCGATCTGGATCGGCGAGTGCACGGCGTCGCCGAAGGCGATCAGGCGCCGCCCGCCCCCGGTGATGACGTACTCGGCGTGCCCGACGGTGTGGCCGGCGGTGATCCGCACCCGTACGCCGGGGAAGATCTCCTGCCCGTCCGCGACCGTGCGCACGCGCGGCGCGAGGGCCGCGACCTGCTCGGTCATGCCCTGGGCCTCCAGGAGGTCGCGGCGGTCCCATTCCGGCTCGGAGACCAGGTAGTCGGCGTGGCCGAACACCAGCCGGTCGCTGCCGGGGGCGGGATGACAGGCCCAGCCGAGGTGGTCGGCGTGGAGGTGGGTGAAGGCCACCGCCTCGATGTCCTCGGGGCGTCGGCCGAGGGCGGCCAGGCCGTCGGGGAGCGCACCGCCGCGGATCGTGCTGATGGGGCCTTCCGGAGCCTCGTGCGACTGCGGGCCGAAGCCCGCGTCGATCAGCAGCGCGCGGTCGCCGTGCTCCACCAGCAGGGCGCCGACGCTCCCCACGAGGTGGCCCGCGGCGTCCAGGTACTCCGGGTGCGCGGCCCACACCTCGTCGGTGGTGCCCGGCAGCACGCTCAGCGGCCGGAGCCGCACGTCGCCGTCCGGCACGTACGACACCTTCGTCTCGCCCAGCCGTATCGAGCGGATCCCCGCCGGCCGACGCAGCCGCACGTCCTGGTCCACCGTCAAGTCAGCCATGGGTCCTCTTCCGTGAATCGTCATCAGGTCGCGGCGGGCGTTCTCCCGCAGCGACGAGGTCACCATAAGCATCAAGCTCGAATCATTCAAGCTGGAAATATTCAGTCTTGACGGACTTGCTAGGGTGGTGGCATGACGACGCCCCCCGAGCAGCAGGTGATCGCCGAGCGCCAGCTGTGCGGCCTGGTGAACGGACTGGCCCAGCGGATCGCCGAGCACGTGCGGGAGCGCGCCGCCAGCCTCGGCCTCACCGCGCCCCAGGCGACCGCACTGCGGGAGATGAGCGGGCCGATGACCATGCGCGAGCTCGCCGAACGCATGAGCTGCGAGCCCTCCAACACCACCTTCGTCGTCGACAAGCTGGAGAAGCAGAGCCTGGTCGAGCGCCACCCGCACCCCACGGACCGCCGCGCCAAGCACCTCGTCCTCACCGCCGAGGGCACCGCACTGCGCGAACGCCTCCTCGCGCTCCTCGCGGTGGACTCCCCCCTGTCCGGCCTCACCCAGCAGGACCAGCGCGCCCTGCACGCCCTGCTGGAACAGGCCCTCACCTCCCCCTGAGCGCTACGGGCCCTCCGAGTCCTACGCGGCGACCGGTGGACAATCGCCGCAACGCCCCGGAACCGGGGCCCGGAAGGCGCGCTCGCAGCCGTCGCAGGTCTGGAACGGATCCGGCCGTCCGGGCCGCCGGACCACCGGGTCGGGCGGCAGGTGCGGCGGGACCAGCGCGGTGAGCCGGTACGCGAGTACGGACGCGGGGTCGCGCATGCGCTCGGGGAGGCCGCCGGACAGCGCCCGCGCCACCGCCTCGGGGTCGGCCCCGCGCTCCAGCCAGGCCGACACCCCCGGCACGAGCCGCCGTAGGTCGCGTTCGGCCAGCAGGAGCCGCGAATCGTAGCGCCGCAGCCCGGCCAGCAGGTCGGCCGCACCGCGGTGCACCGCCTGCGGCACGGGGAGCGCGTCGAATGCCCGACCCCGGCCCGGCCCCGGCAAGGGCTCCCGGACCGGTGGCGGAGGCGGGTCGTCCGGAGGCGGCGGGACGTCGGAAGGCCGCGGGACGGCAGGGTCTGCGACGACCCCCGGCCTGTTGTACGAGAACGTCCGGGTCACCACCTGCCCGGTCGCCAGCCGCTCGCGCCGCCGCTCCAGGTAGCCGTGCCGCTCCAACTCCCGCAGGGCGGAGGCGATCCGGACCTCCCCCTCGCGGAACCGGTCCGTGAGCGCCTTGATTCCCACGGGGGCCCCGTCGGGCAGCGACTGGATGTAGGCGGCGACCCCGATCGCCGTCGCCGACAGCTCGGGGTGCTGGAGAAGGTGGTTGCCCACCACGGTGAAGTGACGCGCGTGCGGCGTGTTGACGTGAATGACACCGGATCGGGGGGTCCCGGGTCGAACACGGGCCGCTGCGCGCGACGGCGCGCTAAGGTGCTGGGGAGCCATTGGGAAGGTCTTGCTTCCTTGTTGGTCAGGCCCTCGGCCGGGATTGCCGTCCCGTCGGGGGCCGTCTCATGTCCGAGACGGTCGGGGCGAGCATATGCCCGCCAACCCGTCCCGAATCCAGCCCAGTTGGCACGTTTCACCCGTCCGAGCGACACGGGCCGGGTTGGGTGGGGTTGGTTGGTTCTTTCCCCCGGTTCTTTGGGTTCTTACACGTCCGGCCCCACCGCATCCCGGCCC
>NZ_JARAYQ010000423.1:0-4507 GCF_033794505.1 Streptomyces sp. MB09-01
ACCCCCCGAAGAACGGCCAGGGCTGACGTTGTCAGTGCGGTCGGCCACACTGGACGTGTGACCATAGGTGGGCTCACCCCTGCACAGAGTGACATCGTCCAGTCAGCGACCGCCCACGAGCGACACAGCGACCACTCGCGACACCACGAGGCTTGAACGCAGTGAACTTCACGCGCTGGAGCGCCCGGTTTCCCGGAACGCAGCGCCGCGCCGCCGCCCGGACCGAACACGCCGCCGCCCAGGCCAAGCGGGGTGAAGGCGCCGTCCCGGCAGCCCGCGGCGGCCGCGCCGACCCCGGAACCGAGCGGCCCACGCCCGCCGCCGACGGCCACCCCGCCGACCCCACGGTCTCCGGAACCGGCACGGGCACGGGCGACGGATCAGGCACCGGCACAGGCAGCGGCACCGGTCCCGCCGGCGGCACGACCACAGCCCAGCGGACCGGCGTCCTCACCGCCGTACCCTCCCCCGACGAGCTCTCCGTACGCGAGGTCCTCGGCCGGCTCCCCGCCCTGGTCGCCCTCGTCCACGGCCCCGAACACCGCGTCGCCTACGTCAACGACGCCTACACCGCCGGCTTCGGCGCCCGCACCCCCGGCGCCCCCGCCCACGAAACCCTTCCCGAACTAGGCGAGCTCGGCCTCCTCCCGCTCCTCGACCAGGTCCAGCGCAGCGGTAAGTCCCGTACGGCCAAGAACCGCACCGCACCCGGCGGCGCCCACTCGTACACCGTCACCTGCACCCCGGTGGAGTTCCCCAAGGCCAAAGCCAAGGCCAAGAGCGACACCCACACGGAAGCCGGAGCCGGGAGCGCGGCGGAGGCCCACCACACCGGCATCCTCATCCACCTCGCCGACGTCACCGACCACGCCGAGGCCGTCGAGCGGCTCCGCGCGAGCGAACGCCGCCAGCGCGAGGCCGCCGTCACCCTCCAGCGCTCCCTGCTCCCGCAGGAACTGGAACAGCCCGACGACCTGCGCATCGCCGCCACCTACCAGCCCGGCGGCACCGAGGCCGCCGTCGGCGGCGACTGGTACGACGTCATCACCCTCGGAGCCGGCCGCACCGCCCTCGTCATCGGCGACGTCATGGGCCGCGGAGTCCGCGCCGCCGCCGTCATGGGCCAGCTGCGCACCGCCGTCCGCGCCTACGCGCGCCTCGACCTGCCCCCGCACGAGGTGCTCCAACTGCTCGACGGCCTCGCCGCCGAGATCGACGCCAGCCAGATCGCCACCTGCGTGTACGCCGTCCACGACCCCAACGAGGGCCTCCTCGCATACGCCTCGGCGGGCCACCTCCCGATCCTGGTCCGCGACGAGGACGGCACCGTACGCAGAGCCGCCGACCCCACCGGCCCACCGCTCGGCACCGGCGGCTGGCTGCACACCTCGGGCACCATCGCCCTCGGCCCCGGCTCCACCGCCGTCCTCTACACCGACGGCCTCGTCGAACGCCGAGGCGAGGACATCGACGAGGGCGTCGCCGCCCTGGAACGCGCCCTCTCCGGCGCCCAGGGCACCCCGGCCGTCATCTGCGACCGCCTGATGCGCGCCCTCGGCGTGGACGCCGACCACGACGACGACGTCGCCGTGATGGTCCTCCAGCAGCCCGCCCGCACCGGCGCGGACGCCGAGCTCTTCCACAACGCCGCCCTGGAACTCCTCGGCGGCATCGAGGCGGCCCCCCGCGCCCGCGCCTTCGCCCAGGGAGTCCTCGCCTCCTGGCGCTTCCCGGTCGAGCTGTGCGACCTCGGCGTCCTGGCCGCCAGCGAGCTCGTCGCGAACTCGCTCCAGCACGGCACCCCGCCGATGCGCCTGCGCCTGCGGCGCACCGACCGCCGCCTGATCATCGAGGTCACCGACGGGGACGACCACCTCCCACGCCGCCGGCGCGCCGAACCGGGCGACGAGACCGGCCGCGGCATCTCGATCATCGCCACCATCGCCTCCTCCTGGGGCTCCCGGCGCACCCCGGGCGGCGGCAAGGCCGTCTGGTGCGAGTTCGCCCTGCCGGACAAGTAGCGGCCGAACGCACGGAAGGCCCCGGTCCACAAGGACCGGGGCCTTCCGCACATCCGTTCACTCGCACGTACGTATATACGTGCCCACACGTACGTGCCTACGCGCTCACGGGCTCCGCCGCGGCGGCCTTCGCCACCACGACCGGACCGCCCTGCGCCACGACCCGGCTCGCCATCCACGGGTTGTCCTGCGCCGGGCTCAGCCGCCTGCCGAGCCGCAGCGCCAGACCGGCGATCCCCAGCGACACGAGCACGAAGACGCCGATGTAGAGCATCGGAACGCCCGCGCCGAGCGGCACCCCGAGCGGCCCCAGCGCCAGCGCCATCTGCTTGACCAGCGCGAAGGCCGAGTTGTACTGGCCCACCGAGCCCTCGGGAGCCAGGTCTGCCACCAGCGGCGCCAGGGTCGGCGACAGCATGGCCTCGCCGATGCCGAAGAGCGCGTACGTGGTGATGAACGCGGCCGCGGCCATCATGGCGCTGCCGTGCCCCAGACCCGAGAACCCGGCGATGACCCACGCCACGGTCCAGATCAGACCGACGAGCGCGATCACACGGGACCGGCGGCGCTTCTCGACCAGCCTGAGCACGACGAACTGCGCGACGACGATCGCACCGGTGTTGGCGGCGAGCGCGAAACCGAGGGTGGACGGGGAGATCCCGGCGGCCTCGGTACCGAAGGCGGCCAGACCCGATTCGAACTGTCCGTAGCAGGCGAAGAACACCACGAAGCCCAGCACGCACAGCTGCACCATGGCTTTGTGCCGGAGCAGCCGCTTCCATCCGCCGCCCGCCTGTGCCGTGTCCTTGGGGCGGGCGTCCTTGAACCCCTGCACCTGCGGAAGGCGCACGGTGGCGATGACGCCGGCGAGCACCAGGAACATCACGGCCTCGATGCCGAACAGCAGCGTGAAGCTGCCGGGCCGGCTCTCGTCGACGATCTGACCGCCGATGAGACCGCCGATGCCCAGGCCCAGGTTCTGCATGAAGAACTGCAGGGCGAAGGCACGCGTCCGGGTGGACGGCGTGGAGCACCACACGATCATCGTGGCCAGCGCCGGCTGCATCACGGCCTGCCCGGCGCCGAGCGCCAGCGCGGACAGCAGGATGGGCACGATGCCGGTGGAGAGCCCGAGCGAGAGCGCACCCGCCGAGGCGGCCACGGCCGCACCCATGACCACGGGCACCGGACCACGGCGGTCGATGACCCGACCGGTGAAGGGCAGCGCGACGAGAGCGCCCAGGGCGAAGGCCACGAACGCGCTCGTGGCGGCCATCGAGCCCAGATCACGCACCTGCGCCACGTAGATGTAGAGGAACGGAACCGTGAAACCGATGCCGAACGCGGTCAGCGCGTTCCCGGCCTGGATCCGCCGCATCGCAGCGCCCATCACCTTGGTCACTTCTCACCTGCCTTTGAGAGCCGAAGACTGAAGACTTCAGAACTTCACATCTAAACTTCGATGTTTAACTCTACACATCGAAGGAGTTAGACGCCAACGGGCTCGTGCCATACTTCGACCCATGGGTGACACCCCCGACGGCACCACGCCCGTCCACGAGCCGAGCCTCGATGAGCAGATCGCCGTCTATCAGCGCGAGTTCCAGGACCTCGACCCACAGGTCGAGAAGGTCGTGTCGGCACTGAGCCGCCTCAACCGCCGGATGAACGTCGCGTACGGACGCCAGACCGCGGCGCTGGGCATCAGCAACGCGGAGTGGGAAGTCCTCAAGGCCCTGGTCATCTCCGGATCCCCGTACCGGATGGGCCCGAGCGAACTCGCGAAGCAGCTGGGCCTCACGCCGGCCGCGATGACCCACCGGATCGACCGCATGACCGCGGAAGGGCTGGTGACCCGCGAACGGGACGAGTCCAACCGGGTCCGCGTGATCGTGGAGCTCACCGACGAGGGCCGCAGCAAGTGGCTGGACGCGATGCGCGCGGCCACGGTCTTCGAGGAGGACCTCCTCCAGGACCTCTCCACGGCGGAGCGCGGGGTGCTGGGCGACATGCTCACCCGGCTGCTGGACCGCGTGGAGGACCTCCAGTCCCCCAGCTGACTGCCGGGGTTGACACGGCCCGCGTGGATCCGTAAGGTTCTTCGAGTTGTCCCTGAGCCGGAAGGTTTAGCGGCAACGAATCCCGCCGCCTTGTTGCGGCATCCAACTCAGCACGATCTCCCACTGGGAACGAATTCGGCATGCCCGAATTCATTTCCGAAGGCCGATTATGAATCGCCGGGGAAATCCACTAGAGTTCAGGAGTCGGAAGGGCCCAACAGCCCGGAAGACAAACCCCGCTGACTGGGGGTCGGGCCCGAAAGAGTCTGATAGAGTCGGAAACGCAAGAACACAGAACGAAAGCCCGGAGGAAAGCCCGAGAGGGTAAGTACAAAGGAAGCGTCCGTTCCTTGAGAACTCAACAGCGTGCCAAAAATCAACGCCAGAAGTTGATACCCCGTCCACTTCGGTGGATGAGGTTCCTTT
>NZ_JARAYQ010000424.1:0-4499 GCF_033794505.1 Streptomyces sp. MB09-01
CTTCCTTTGTACTCACCCTCTCGGGTTTTCCTCCGGGCTTTCGTTCTGTGTTCTTGCGTTTCCGACTCTATCAGACTCTTTCGGGCCCGATTTCCTCGGCGCTTTCCAGTTCCTGCGCCTTCGCGCTTTCCCTTTCCGGCGATTCCGACTCTATCAGAAGTTCTCCACCGGATTTCCCGGCTTCGATTCCCGAATGAAGAGTCGAGTGTCCCCACTCGAAAGTGAATCCTTGTGGGGGCTGCTGCCGAGCGTGTCCGCTCCAGGCAACTTCTCGACTCTACAACTAGGCCCGGGAGGTGTCAAAACGCCCGACGCCAGTGCCTGGCGACGTCGCCCGGCAGCCCCCACGACCACCTTCCGCGGTGGTCGGGGCCTTGCACTCCTGGCGCCGCCCGGCCGGCCGCGTCAGCCCTTCTCGTTGATCAAGTCGATCACGGCGTGGGCTGTGCCGTCTAAACCGGCGACCTCGCTGCTACGGGGGAACATGGCCTGCTCGTACTCGGTGAGCGCGGCCTCGAGGTCGTCGGGGTGTGCGGCGAGGGCCTGACCGAGGTCGGCTCCGTCGAGCATGGCGAGGTTGGCGCCTTCGCCGTTCGGGGGCGTGAGGTGGGCGGCGTCGCCGATCAGGGTCACCCCGGCACCCGGTCCCACCGGTGCTCGGCGGGCAGGGCGTATTGGGGGCGCAGGACCGGACCGGTGTCGCCGTCGGTGATCAGCGCGGTGAGTTCCGGCGCCCAGCCGTCGAACTCCCGCGCGATCCGCGCGGTGGCCGCGGCAGCGTCGGTGAAGTCGATGGTGGCGAACCACTCCTGCGGCCGGGCCAGAGCCACGTAGGTGTGCAGGGTGTCCCCGCTCTCCCGGTGGGTGAAGATCTCCCTGCCCGGCGCGGGCGCGATCAGCATCCCGCCGCCGACCGCCTTCGCGGCGGCCGGGTGGCGCGTGTCGGCGTCGAACAGGTACGTCTCGACGAACGACGTGCCGGCGTACTCGGGTGTGGCGGTGGAGAGCAGCGGCCGGACCCGTGACCAGGCGCCGTCCGCGCCGACCAGCAGGCTGGTGACGACCGTGCCGCCGTCGTCGAACGTCACCTCGTGGCGGCCCTCGCCGAGGGCGCGGGTGCTGCCGGCCTTGTGCCCCCACCGGACCGTGCCGGCCGGGAGCGAATCGAGCAGGATCTGTCGTAACTCGCCGCGCTGCACCTCGGGGCGTCCGCCCGTGCCGTCGTCGGCCTTGTCGAGCAGGACGGTCCCGTCCGGGTCGAGGACCCGCATCGCTTGACGGCCCTCCAGGACGATGGCGTGGAACTCGTCCATCAGGCCGGCCGCCTCGAGGGCGAGCTGCCCGTTGTAGTCGTGAATGTCGAGCAGGCCGCCCTGCGTGCGCGCCGACGGGGAGGCCTCGGCCTCGTAGACCGTGACCGGGATTCCGTGGACGTGCAGGACACGGGCCAGCGTGAGTCCGCCGAGGCCTGCGCCGATGATCGTGACGGGTGTGTGCATGGTGGCTCCTTCGGGACCGGGCCGCCCGGTGGAGTCCGGCCGGCCGTCTCTGCAAAGGTTCCAGGCGCCGCCGACGAGCTGCCGACGGTGGACCGACAGCCACCGACGGCTGACCGACACCGCGGCTCCGCCAGGCGATGGGACGCATCGAGCCGTTGCTGCCGGACCGGACACCTCGGTGATCGACGCGATCGCGTTCAAGTACCGCACCGGCACACAATGGATGGACCGGCCCGAGCACTTCGGGTCGTGATGGGCGCCCACAACCGCCTGCGCATGTGGGCCGCGGACGGCACCTGGAAGAAGGTCTTCACCGCCCCGCTCGCCCAGGCCGACGCCGAGGGCGACCTCGACCGGGTCGTCGCCGTCGAGATCCACGTCGCCGACAGCCGTTGCAGGCCTCCGGCCTTCGTCATCACGCCAGGCCAGGCCGGTGACGCAGCCGCATTCGTGCAGGTCATGACCCGCTTACGGGCGCCCCGGCGGACCGGCCGTCCCAGAATCACCCCGGACCTGGTCTTGGCCGACCAGGCCTACTCGTCCCGGGCGATCCGCCGTCATCTGCGGCGCCGCGGGATCCGGGCGGTGATCCCGCAGCCCGCCGACCAGGCCGCCAACCGCAAACGCCGCGGCGGTCGCCCGCCGGCCTTCGACCGCGACACCTACAAGCAGCCGAACACCGTCGAACGCTGCATCAACAAGCTCAAGCAACTTCGCCCGGCCCGCTGTGTCGTCGACTACGGCTGGCCGGTGCGCCGGGCAGCGGCACGTTTCCGGGTAAGCCACACCACCGCGGCCCGCTGCGCCGAGAGCACCTGCGACTGGCGGCCCGCGTCGGGATCGCACCCTCGACCGCTCACCGCATCCTCGCCCGCCACGGCCAGCCGCCCCCGGCCACCCTCGACCGGGGCCGCGTCACCAACGTGTCCGACCAACATGCCTAGGGGGTGTGGATCGCGGCAGGCGACGATCGGCCTGGAGGTGCCATGTCCCTGGAGATGAAGCTGAGTGCGATAACGCTCGATTGCCCTGATCCGCTGGCCCTGGCGGCGTTCTATCAGGAGGCCACCGGCCTCGACCCCCACCCGAAGTCGGACGCGGACTTCGCCGGCCTCAACCGTGAGGACGGGCTCCTGATCGGCTTCCAGCGGGTCGACGATTACCGGGCTCCGAGCTGGCCCGACCAAACCGTTCCCCAGCAGATGCACCTGTGCTTCGACGTCGTTGACCTGGACGAGGCCGAGGCCCGTCTGCTGGAGCTGGGGGCGGGCAAGCCGCTTCATCAGCCCCATGAGGACAAGTGCGGGTCCTGACCGATCCGGCTGGGCACCCCTTCTGCCTCGTCAGGGGCTGAGCGGGGGGCAAGCGCCGTCATGCCTCGAGCGCGCTGCCGTTTCGCGTACTCAGTCGCCGGCGCGTCCAGGTGGCGAAGTCGTCGCCAGGGCCGGCCGGCTGCAGGTGCGCCAGCAGAGATTCGACCTCCTCGCTCGGAGCGTCGTCGACCCGCAGGAGGATCTCCGCCCGCGTGAGCGGCACGAGCCGCACCACCGGCAGGGCCGGGTGGCGAAACTCCTGCAGGAGATTGCCGCGGTCGAGGAGGCGGACGATCTGCGGGACGGTCTCGTCGTGCAGGACCGTGGCCAGCGCCTGACCACAGACGAGGCTGTTGTCCGCGCGCAGGGCCCAGCGCGCACGGAACGGCATCCCGGCCTCCGGAGCGTGTGCTGCGTGAGGCGGTGGGACCACACTGCCGGACATCACCGCGGGGCCGAAGGCAAGGGGGGCTCGGCCATCACCACCGACCGAGTGCCGGTTGATCCACTCCCAGTACGGCGCCGGCACGATGCCGTAGGCGACCTCGAAGACGGCCGCATCAGGGTCTACGTAATGACGGGCGAACCCGAGGACGGCCTGATCGCCATTGTCGGCGGCAAGGCGGAAGGTACGGCCGGACCTCTTGAAGCCGGCGGCCTTCATCACCGGGGCCACGTGTTGCTTGACCAGCAGGTTTAGCGGCGTCACCGGCCTCAGCATGGCCTCGCCCGGAGTCCGCCCGGTGCTGGAGGGGCCTGCAGGCCGGGGACGGCGCGTTCCCGCGCCGGCAGCGCCTCCGCCGGATCCGCGATGCGGCCCTTCGGCGTCTGCGTCTGCGCCTGCGTCTCGATGAGGTCGACTGTCATGGGCAGCAGCCTGCCAGGAGCTCAGAGGTTCACGCGCTTGAGATAGACCCGGCTGCGGTGCGGGATGGTCTGGTACCAGAGCATGAGGTGCTCGTCCTCGTACGTACGCAGCCGCATCGGGTTCCGGTCCTCGTAGAGGCTGCCGTCCTTGGGGTCGATCGCCATCGACGCCAGGTCGACCAGGCCGTCCATGACGGCGGTGACCAGCTCCTGGTGCTCCGCGGGCATGTCGCCGAGGACCCACAGCCGGCTGGGGTCGCACTCCCACGCCCAACCGCCGTCGTTCTCCACTCCTTCGCCCCGCGCGGTCACTGACCGATCTCGCGCTGGGCCTCGGCGAGGATGCGGCTGCTCGCCTCCATGGCCGCCCGGAACTCTTCCTCCGTCGCGTTCGGATCCCCGGCCACCCGCTCCGCCTCGTGCAGCGCCGCCGAGCGCGCCGGCCAGCGGTGGATCGCCACGTGCGTGGCCCACTTGATCAGGAAGAACCGCAGCGGATTGATGGCACCGGTCTCCGCGGCACGGTCGAAGGCCTCGTTGCACTCCTTGTCGAGCGCGGCCAGGCTCGCCATGTCGATGCGGCGTACGGCGTCCCGGAGGGCCTCCCGGGTCATGGCCGGCTGAGGAATGAGCGGTCCGCCGTCTTCCAGCTGCTGTGCAGTCATCGCGTCCTCCAGAGGAACGCGGCCAGGATACCCAGCCGGGCCCGTGACCCTGCCGGTAAACGCAGAAAAGCCCCGCACCGAACCCGAAGGTTTGGTGCGGGGCTTCCGCAATGATTGTTCGGCGGCGTCCTACTCTCCCACAGGGTCCCCCCTGC
>NZ_JARAYQ010000425.1:0-4462 GCF_033794505.1 Streptomyces sp. MB09-01
TCCCCACCCGGGCCGCGCCACGGGCCGGGAGGCGGACCGCGACGCCGGCCGTGCGCGCGACCCGGGTGGGGAGGGAGGCGCGGACCGCGGGGCCGACCGTTCACCGTGGACGCGCAACGACGCACTCGTGGCGGTCGCGGCCGGCACCATCGACCTCGTCGGCTACTCCCTGGGCATGCAGACCGAAGGCCGGGTCCTGAGCGTGACCGCGGCCGTCTCCCTGGTCGTTTCGGCGTTGCCCCTGATCGCCCGGCGCGCGCGGCCGGTGACGGTGCTGGCCGCCGTACTGGCCCTGGGCGTGCTCGTGAACCTGACCACCCCGCCGACCCCGCACTTCACCCTCACCCTGATGGTGGCCCTCTACACGGTGGCCCGGTTCAGCCGTCCCGCCGTTGCCGCAGCAGCGGCGGTCGCGGCGGTGCCGCTGATCCCCGCCGGCCAGGGCGGCTGGCCCCTGCCCTTCGGCTGGGCGGGTCTGATCGCGAACGCGATCGGCACCCTCGGCGCCGTCGGCGCGGCCGCCGTGGTCAACCACCGGCAGCGGGAGGCCGAGATCCACCGGACCCTGCTCGCCGACCGGGCGGTGGCCGAGGAGCGCCGCAGGATCGCCCGCGAACTGCACGACATCGTCGCCCACCACATCACCACCATGCAGCTGATGGCGGGCGGGGCGCGGGCCAACCTGGCGCACGACCCGGAGGTCGTCCGGGAGGCCCTCGTGACCCTGGAGGACTCGGGGCGGATGGCGCTGCGCGAGATGCGCCAACTCCTCGACGTCCTACGGGCCGGGGAGGAGCCGGAGCACACCCCGCCGGCCCCGCAGCCCGGGGTCGGCGACCTCGACCGGATCATCACCGAGTCCCGGCTGGCCGGCACGGAAACCGAGTTCACCGTGGACGGCCCCGCCCGCCCGCTGCCGCCGACCGTGGGCCTCACCGTCTTCCGGATCGTCCAGGAGGCCCTGACCAACACCCGAAAGCACGCGGGGAAGGCGCGGGCCCACGTACGGCTCACCTACCGCCGGGACGAGGTGGCCGTGGAGGTGTGCGACGACGGGACGGGAGCGCAGGCTCCGGCCTCCCGGCCCGGGACGCGCTCCGGGTACGGTCTGATCGGTATGCACGAGCGTGTCGCCCTGCAGGGCGGGACCGTGGAGGCCGCCGCACTCGACGGCGGGGGCTTCCGGGTGGCGGCCCGCCTCCCGGTCCCGGGCCCCGGGGAGGGCGAGAGAGAGGAACGGCACCGATGATCCGCGTGCTCATAGCCGACGACCAGCCGCTGGTACGGCGCGGCCTGGCCCTGATCCTGGGCCCCGACCCGGAGTTCGAGGTCGTGGGCGAGGCCGAGGACGGGGCCCGGGCCGTCGCCCTCGCCCACGAACTGCTGCCCGACGTGGTCGTCATGGACATCCGGATGCCGGTCCTCGACGGGGTCCAGGCCACCGAGGAACTCGCGCGGACGCTCCCCGCGACGCGCGTCCTCGCCCTCAGCACCTTCGACATGGACGAGTACGTGGTCGCCGCCCTGCGCGCCGGCGCGTACGGCTTCCTGCCCAAGGACATCTCCCCGGAGGAGCTGATCGCCGCGGTCCGCATCGTCCACACCGGCGAGGCCGCCGTCGCGCCGAGGCTGCTGACCCGGCTCATCTCCGCTTACGTACGGACCCCCGCGCGGCCGCGGTCGTGGGCCGGCGAGACCCCGGCCGAACTCACGCCGCGCGAGCTGGAGATCTGGCGCCTGCTGGCCGGCGGCCGGGGCAACGCCGAGATCGCCCTGGACCTGGACATCAGTGTCTCCACGGTCAAGAACCACATCACCGGCATCTTCGGCAAGCTGGGCGTCCGTGATCGTGCGCAGGCGGTGATCGCGGCCTACGAATCGGGCCTGGTGGAGGCCGGTTGTGCGAGCGGTTGATCACCAAGTGCCCGCAAGAGCACCGGAATTTTCCTGGTGACCACACCTCTGACCAGCCAAAACACTGGATGATTCGCCCGTGCGGAGAAGGGCACGTCCATGGCACAGTGCGATCAGCCAGACCGCACGCACGACCAGGGAGCCTCCATGCGCGATCTGCACGCCACACCGCTCGCGGCCGCCCCCGACCGCGTGCCGGAGGCGGAGGCGGGCCCGCTGCCCTGCTGTCCGGTGTGCGAGGGCCCGACCGAACGCATCTCCTGGCGCCAGCGACCCGGACGGCCGGTGATGCTGGTCTTCGACCCCTGCGGCCACCGCTGGTCGACGCCGGCCCCACCCGTCCTGGCGGTCACCCCGCCGCCGGGCCCCGGCCGCGCCACCTGAAGACGCGTGCGAGCGGCGCTACGCGGACGCCCCGTCCGGGTCCTCGTCCACGTGACGGGCGCCGAGCCAGGCCGTCTCGAACTCGCTCCGGCCGATCTCCATACCGACGAGATCGGGATCGAACAGGTCCACGACGGGCGGGTTGAACGGCCAGTCGTCCGGACCGCTCCTGAGGCCGGTGCCGTCCGCGGCCAACTCGACCTGGCGCAGCCTGCGCCCGTCGGCCCCGACCTCCATCAGACAGACCGTCGGGTCCTCGCCGTCCTCGCCGTCCCAGCGGTGCCGCAGCCACACGACCTCCCTGCCGGCGAGCGCGCCGAACCCCTCGCGTCCGCGCTGGGCGTCCCGCTTGGCCCGGAAGTCGTCCAGGGCGTCGGACATACCCGTCCCGTCGGCCGCGACCTCGTCCAGGCCCCAGCTCCCGGCCCGCTCGATCGTGCCCGCGTCATCGACGACCTCGACGTCCGCGAACGTTTCGAGCACGTGGCGGGCCGAGGTTGCGTGGACCCACCACCACGAGCCGCCCATGCCGTAGTCGTGCAGAACGAGAAAGCGCGACGTGGGCGCCACATGATCAGTCACGTGCGTGGACGATAGCCGAGCGTGCGTCGTGGCCGTCCGGGTGGGTGGGCGGGTGGGTCGGGTGGGTCAGCGGAGCGGGTCCGTCGCCAGCCGGGCGTGCAGTTCCACGTCATGGCGGACGCCGTCGTACGAGAGCTTCTGGCGCTGCAGTCCCTCGACGGTGAAGCCCGCCGCCCGAGCGACGCGACAGGACGCGGGGTTGTTCACCCGATGCCCCAGTTCCAGCCGGAAGAGCTCCGCGTCGCGGAAGGCCCACAGCGCGAGGGCCCGGCAGGCCGCGGAGGCCACGCCCCGGCCGCGGGCCGCGGCAGTGGTCCAGTAGGACACCCACCCGGTGGCGTGCTGCCGGTTCACCGCACCGACCGAAGCGTTGCCGAGTACGGCGTCGTCACCGTCGACCACGGCGAAGGCAAAGGCAGAGCCCTCCGCCCATTGACCGCCGCGGTCTGCGATCCACAGCCCGGCAGCTCGGACCGAATCCACCGGTTCACTGCTCTGACTGCGCATGAGGGGGTCCGCGAACGCGGCCCTCACCGCTGCGGCATCGTCCGGTGCCCAGCGCCGCAGCACCAGACCTGATGAGGCTTCGACATGATCTCGCACGGGACGAGTATCGCTGCCGGTGCGCGGTGAGTGCCCGGTGCGTGCCCGGCAGCCCGCTCCGGGACGGGAAATCGCTTGGGGCCGGATCGCGCCGGCCCTACAGTGCGGCCGTGGAGATCACCTATCGACGTTTCGTCCCCTCCGAGGCCGAGTCCGAGGACCTGGTCGGCTTCCTGACCGGCGACACCTGGCCGTTCCACGGCGCGGCCGTCGTCGACCGGGAGCAGGCTCGGCGATGGATCTCGGACGGCCGCTACGACGGTGACGAGAACCGGGCCTTCTGGATCACAGCAGGTGACCACGTCGTAGGGCTGGTCCGGCTGATGGATCTGGGCGACAGCACACCGGTGTTCGACCTGCGGATCCGGTCCCGCCACCGGGGTCAGGGCGTCGGGGGCCACGCCCTGGCCTGGCTGACGGCGTACCTGTTCACCGAGTTCCCCGGGATCCGGCGGATCGAGGGCACCACGCGCCAGGACAACCTGGCGATGCGCCGCACCTTCCGACGGTGCGGGTACGTCAAGGAGGCGCACTACCGGGAGGCGTGGCCTTCGGCCGGCGGCACGGTCCACGACGCCGTCGGATACGCGGTTCTCCGGCGGGACTGGCTCACCGGCGCGGCAACGGCCCCCGCCTGGGACGACGAGCACCTCGCTTGACGTTGCCCCGATGTTCACCGTCCCGATGTTCAAAGATGCGTGATGTCAGCCGACTTCGAGCATCATCCTTCATTCGGGGCCGGCGGACCGCTATCTTGCCGGGAGCATGCCAAAGAGCTGTGTCCGCGACGCGGACCGCACGAGGAGCTGCCCCATGAGACTGCCGAGCATCCGCAGGAGCCAGCACCGACACGACCGTCACGACGGGCAACGCCGATTAGGGGCCCGGGCCCGCCCGGCCCGGCGAGGGAGCCGCCGCACCCCGGGCGCCGCCCTGCTCGCCGCCGCCCTCGCCGTCGCGGGCCTGTCCGCCGCAGGCC
>NZ_JARAYQ010000426.1:0-4456 GCF_033794505.1 Streptomyces sp. MB09-01
CCCTTGAGTAGCACGGTCGCCCCCAGCGCGTCGGCCAGCCGGCGCGTCGCGCCCACCCGGTCATCCCCCGGCGGCGATCCGGCCAGCCTGGCGAACTCGCCCGCGTGCGGTGTCAGCACGGTCGGCGCGCTGCGGCCGGCGACCAGATCCGGGTGGGCGGCCAGCATGGTCAGCCCGTCGGCGTCGACTAGCACCGGCAGGTCCGTGTCCAGGGCGAACCACAGCGCGGCGGCGCCGTCCTCGTCGGTCCCCAGTCCCGGCCCGACCACCCACGCCTGCACCCGGCCGGGCCCGATCAGCGTCTCCGGGTACCGCGCGAGCACGGCCTCCGCCGCCGGCCCCACGTACCGCACCGCACCCGCGCCGCCCCGCAGCGCTCCCGCCACGGCCAGTACGGCCGCCCCCGGGTACTGCGCGGAGCCGGCGACGATCCCGACCACGCCCCGCCGGTACTTGTCGCTCGACGCCGTCGGCACCGGCAGCAGCCCCGCGACGTCGGCGTGCTGCAGGGCTTCCACCTGCGGCGACGGCAGCTCCAACCCGATGTCCACCAGCCGCACCACCCCGGCCCGCGAGGCTCCGGGGTCGATCAGCAGACCGGGCTTGTACGCGCCGAAGGTCACCGTCACGTCGGCCGTGACGGCCGGCCCCGCCACCTCCCCGGTGTCCGCGTCCACCCCGCTCGGCAGGTCCACGGCCACCACCGGGACCCCCTGCGGGATCCGTTCCACCAGCGCGGCCGCCGCCGGCCGCAGCCCGCCCCGGCCGCCGATCCCGAGCAGCCCGTCGACCACGAGGTCCGCCCGCTGCGGCACGGCCTCCTCGACCCGGCCGCCCGCGGCTCGCAGCGCGGCCAGCCCGCCCGCGTGCATCCGTTCGGGGTCCATCGGCACGGCCGTCACCGCGGCCCCGCGCCGGGCGAGCCGCGCCCCGGCGTAGAGCGCGTCGCCCCCGTTGTCGCCGGGCCCGACCAGCAGCACGATCCGGGACCCGTACACCCGCGCCGGCAGCCCCGCACAGACGGCGGCCAGTCCGGCCGCCGCCCGCTGCATCAGGGCTCCTTCGGGCAGCCGGGCCATCAGCTCCCGCTCGGCGGCCCGTACGGTCTCCACGCTGTAAGCAGTACGCATGGCACCAGCCTGCCCGACGGCAGGCGCTATCCCTCGGCGATCACCACGGCGGAGGCGACGCCGGCGTCGTGGCTCAGCGAGATGTGCCAGGACTTCACGCCCAGCGCCAGCGCCCGCGCCTCCACCGTTCCCGACACCCGCAGCCGCGGCTGCCCGCTGGCCTCCACGCACACCTCGGCGTCGGTCCACAGCATCCCGGCGGGCGCGCCGAGCGCCTTGGCCAGCGCCTCCTTGGCGGCGAACCGCGCGGCGAGCGAGGCGGTCCCGCGCCGCTCACCGCTCGGCAGCGTCAACTCGGCGTCGACGAAAAGCCGCTGCGCGAGGCCCGGCGTGCGCTCCAGCGCCGCGCCGAACCGTTCGATCTCCGCCACGTCGATCCCGACGCCGATAATCACGTCCCACAGCTCCAGCCAGGTCACTACTCCACGGTCACGGACTTTGCGAGGTTACGCGGCTGGTCCACCTCGTTCCCCCGCGCGGTCGCCAGTTCGCACGCGAAGACCTGCAAGGGCACCGTCGCCACCAGCGGCTGGAGCAGCGTCGGCGTCGCCGGGATCCGGATCAGGTGGTCGGCGTACGGGGCCACCGCCTCGTCGCCCTCCTCCGCGATCACGATGGTCCGCGCCCCGCGCGCCCGGATCTCCTGGATGTTCGACACGATCTTGTCGTGGAGCACCGACCGGCCGCGCGGCGACGGGACGACCACCACCACCGGCAGGTCCTTCTCGATCAGCGCGATCGGCCCGTGCTTGAGCTCCCCCGCCGCGAAGCCCTCGGCGTGCATGTACGCGAGCTCCTTGAGCTTGAGCGCGCCCTCCAGTGCCACCGGGTACCCGACGTGCCGGCCGAGGAACAGCACGGTGTTCTTGTCGGCGAGGGAGCGCGCGAGCTGCCGTACCGGCTCCATGGTCTCCAGTACGGTGTCCACGGCCGCGGCGATGTCCGACAGTTCGCGGATCACCGCCTCGATCTCGTCGCCCCACTTCGTGCCGCGCACCTGCCCGAGGTACAGCGCCACGAGGTAGCAGGCGACCAGCTGCGTCAGGAACGCCTTGGTCGAGGCGACGGCCACCTCGGGACCGGCGTGCGTGTAGAGCACGGCATCCGATTCGCGCGGGATCGTCGAGCCGTTCGTGTTGCAGACGGCCAGCACCTTGGCCCCCTGCTCGCGCGCGTGCCGGACCGCCATCAGGGTGTCCATGGTCTCGCCGGACTGCGAGATCGCGACGACCAGCGTCCGCTGGTCCAGGATCGGGTCGCGGTAACGGAACTCGCTGGCCAGCTCCGTCTCGCACGGGATGCGGGTCCAGTGCTCGATGGCCAGCTTCGCGATCATGCCCGCGTGGTACGCCGTACCGCACGCCACGATCACGACCTTGTCGACCTCCCTGAGCACCGAGACGGGGATGCGCACCTCGTCCAGGGTCAGCGAGCCGCTCGCGTCGATCCTGCCCAGGAGGGTGTCGGCGACGGCCTTCGGCTGCTCGGCGATCTCCTTGAGCATGAAGTAGTCGTAGCCCCCCTTCTCGGCCGCCGAGGCGTCCCAGTCCACGCGGTAGGCCCGCACGGTCGCGGGCGAACCGTCGAAGCCGGTCACCGTGACCCCTTCGCGGCGCAGTTCGACGACCTGGTCCTGGCCCAGCTCGATCGCGGACCGGGTGTGGGCGATGAACGCGGCCACGTCCGAGGCGAGGAAGTTCTCGCCCTCTCCGACGCCGACCACCAGGGGGGAGTTCCGGCGCGCGCCGACCACCACGTCCGGGTCGTCGGCGTGCACGGCGACCAGCGTGAAGGCGCCCTGCAGGCGCCGGCACACCTGCCGCATGGCCTCGGCGAGGTCGCCGGTCGCCGAGAAGTGCTCGGCCAGCAGGTGCGCCACGACCTCGGTGTCCGTCTCGGAATCCAGCCGGTGTCCGCGCTCGGCGAGTTCGGCCCGGAGCTCGGCGAAGTTCTCGATGATGCCGTTGTGCACGACGGCCACCCGCCCCGAGTTGTCGAGGTGCGGGTGGGCGTTGACGTCGGTGGGCCCGCCGTGCGTCGCCCACCGGGTGTGCCCGAGTCCCGTGGAGCCGGCCGGCAGCGGGTGCCCGACCAGTTCCTTCTCCAGATTGACGAGCTTGCCGGCCTTCTTGGCGGCCGCCAGGCTGCCGTCGGCGAGCACGGCGACCCCCGCCGAGTCGTAGCCGCGGTACTCCAGTCGCTTGAGTCCGGCGATGACCACATCGAGCGCAGACTGCGCTCCCACGTAACCCACAATTCCGCACATAGGCCGCAGCGTACGCCGTAGTTGGCCGGCTGCCCCGTAGCCGAACAAGACGAAAACCCCGCCCCGGCGCATGAGCCGGAGCGGGGTTGACGTCGGGTAGGGCGGGGCTCAGCCGAGCTTCTTCACCTGCGCGGCCACGATGGCGGTCGGCTTCTCCGCGACGCCCAGGGCCGACGCGGTGTGGGTGGCCAGGGTGTTGCCCTTGCGGACGACGACGGTCTCGGTCGTGATCTTCGTGCCCTCCACGTCGGCCTCCAGCGTGAGGGCGAGCGCCTCGTCGCCACCGGTGGCGGTGCCGGACACGACCTTGTCGATCTTGGTGACCTCGCCCTCCATCGTCAGCGTGAAGCCGGCGGCGCACGCGGCGGCCGCGGTCTTGACGGCCGCGAAGGCCTCCTCCGCGCCCTTGCCCTCGTACGAGGCGAGGGTGACCGAGGTCCGGGTGCCGGTGAGGGCCTTCAGCCCTGCGGCGGCCGTGTCCTCCGGGCTGGCGCCCGCCTTGGGCTTGGCGACGGCCTTCATGCGCGCCACACCGGCGGCCGTACCGACGGTGGCCGTGCCCTGCGTCTTGACCACGGGCAGGCACTCGGCCTTGTCGCCGGCCGCGGCCTCACCGATCGCCACCTCGTCCTTGGGGACGGCGGTGACCATGTGGTCCGACAGCTCGTCCTTGGTCAGGAGCAGAGCGGACAGCTCGGCGTCCGTCTTCGCCTTGGCGGCCGGGGCGGCCGGGGCCGCCGAGCTCGCGGGAGCGGACGACTTGGCATCGGCCTTGTCGGAGCCGCAGGCGGTGGCCAGCAGGGCCAGGGACACCGCGGACGCGGTCAGGACGGTACGACGGACAAGAGCGGTACGCACGAAAGATCTCCCCCATGGAGCACACGACATCAGGGCAGCGCGAAAGGTTCCTCAGCGCTGCGGTGATCAACAATGTACGGGCCCTCCGATCGGCCGACCGATGTTTTCCGCGCCGGCCGCCGATCGTGATCAGGGCGAGACCGCCCTTGCCCCGAATCGAGACCGGCCCCGCCACCACCCCGGGCCCTGCCCTCCCACGGAC
>NZ_JARAYQ010000427.1:0-4397 GCF_033794505.1 Streptomyces sp. MB09-01
CGCCTGGCCTGGCTCGACCGGCCCACCGGCGAGCCGATCCGCCGCTACGAACGCGATCGACCGGGCGAACTCGTCCACGTCGACATCAAGAAACTCGGCAATATCCCCGACGGCGGCGGATGGCGCGTGGTGGGCCGAACCGCAGGCGACCGGAACCGACAGGCCACCACCAACCAGCGCAGAAGCAGCACGCCAGTGATCGGCTACTCCTACATCCACTCCGCCGTCGACGACCACTCCCGCCTCGCCTACAGCGAAGTCCTGACCAACGAGCGCCAGGACACCGCGACAGGGTTCTGGCAACGGGCCAACGCCTTCTTCGCCGCCCACGGCATCACCGTCGAACGCGTTCTGACCGACAACGGCTCCTGCTACAAGTCCAAGATGTTCACCCAAGCCCTGACCGCGGCCGGCATCGCCCACAAGCGAACCCGGCCCTACCGGCCGCAGACCAACGGCAAGGTCGAACGCTTCAACCGCACCCTGCTCGAAGAATGGGCCTACCTGCGGCCCTACACCTCCAACGACGAGCGGACAGCGGCCCTGGCAGACTTCCTCCACACCTACAACCACCACCGCTGCCACACCGCACTGGACGGCAAGCCACCGATCAGCCGTGTGAACAACCCTGCGGGTCAATACACCTAGTCCGTTCACGTTCAACGATCGGACGACCGCGGACCATCCCCGCGGGCGCGGGGTCGACTGGGTGTCCCCGTCGAAGGACGAGCTCCCCAGCGGACCATCCCCGCGGGCGCGGGGTCGACAAAACCCGGTCGTGGTCGCGTCTCCGCGCTCACGGACCATCCCCGCGGGCGCGGGGTCGACTTCACCGACGTCCGGACCGGCGCCCTCTATGACGGACCATCCCCGCGGGCGCGGGGTCGACACCTTGACCCGCTTGCCGTTGGTCGAACCGGGCGGACCATCCCCGCGGGCGCGGGGTCGACGTAGGGGCGCATTCCGGCTACTTCAAGCAGTTGCGGACCATCCCCGCGGGCGCGGGGTCGACATCCGCCGGTACGTCGACGAGCCGAAGGCAACCGGACCATCCCCGCGGGCGCGGGGTCGACCGAGCCTGGGTGGCGTCGTTGGCGCCGGTGAGCGGACCATCCCCGCGGGCGCGGGGTCGACAGGTCCCGTGTAGCGGGCGGCAAGACGAAGCACGGACCATCCCCGCGGGCGCGGGGTCGACGTCGAACACCGAGTGGTGGACCTTCTGGTCGACGGACCATCCCCGCGGGCGCGGGGTCGACTAGTCACGGTGACGGCCGCCGTGCTCACGTGCAGGACCATCCCCGCGGGCGCGGGGTCGACGGTAGGCGTGCATGCCGGCGACGGGGCTGGTGAGGACCATCCCCGCGGGCGCGGGGTCGACCCGCTTCGGGTCGCGGGTGGCCAGTGTGGCGGCGGACCATCCCCGCGGGCGCGGGGTCGACATCTGCGCGGACGCCCGATCGCGGGCGATCAGGGGACCATCCCCGCGGGCGCGGGGTCGACCTGCTGCTCGCTCATGCCGGCCATCATCCCTCCGGACCATCCCCGCGGGCGCGGGGTCGACAAGGCCTGGGAGTGCTACCGGCCTCTGTGGCACGGACCATCCCCGCGGGCGCGGGGTCGACTAGATGACGCGGCTCTTGATGGCGTTGGTGAACGGACCATCCCCGCGGGCGCGGGGTCGACTGCCTGCACTGGCCCTTCGGCGGGTTCAACGCCGGACCATCCCCGCGGGCGCGGGGTCGACAGCAGGAGCAGGGCCCCGAGATCGGTTACGGCCGGACCATCCCCGCGGGCGCGGGGTCGACGTCTGGTGATACCGAGCCTGCTGCGGCGCCGCCGGACCATCCCCGCGGGCGCGGGGTCGACGGCTGCATTGAAGCCAGCAGCGCGGCAGTCAACGGACCATCCCCGCGGGCGCGGGGTCGACCAGCCGATCGTCCCCGCCGGGAGAAACCCCCGCGGACCATCCCCGCGGGCGCGGGGTCGACGGTCTGCCGAATCAGGTCTCCTTCACCCTCTACGGACCATCCCCGCGGGCGCGGGGTCGACGGGTGCATGGGCCTGTTCTGGGCCTCCCACTCCGGACCATCCCCGCGGGCGCGGGGTCGACGGACCAACAGGACCGGCCTCGTCTGCATTCAGAGGACCATCCCCGCGGGCGCGGGGTCGACCCGCCGCTAGCCTGTTCGTATCCCATTCACGGGGGACCATCCCCGCGGGCGCGGGGTCGACAGTCCCATGGCAACCGACGCCTACGGGCAGGGCGGACCATCCCCGCGGGCGCGGGGTCGACTAGTTAGCCCCGCAACCCCTGCCGGTCGAGGCCGGACCATCCCCGCGGGCGCGGGGTCGACCACCGTGGTCGCGTCCCGGACGTCTTCGAGTCCGGACCATCCCCGCGGGCGCGGGGTCGACAAAGTCACTGACGTTGGGGTGTCGACCTGCGACGGACCATCCCCGCGGGCGCGGGGTCGACTCGCCGAGTCGCCTGTTCCGCAAGCTCGGCTCCGGACCATCCCCGCGGGCGCGGGGTCGACGTCGCCACCATCGACGACCGTGGAAACGGGTACGGACCATCCCCGCGGGCGCGGGGTCGACCTCGTCGCCGTCGTCGCCGTAGAGGCGAAGCCCGGACCATCCCCGCGGGCGCGGGGTCGACCAGGACCGGGTGGGCTTTGCGCCGGCCTGCTCCGGACCATCCCCGCGGGCGCGGGGTCGACGGCCAGGCCGAGCCCAAAGAAGGTGGGGGCCCAGGACCATCCCCGCGGGCGCGGGGTCGACTAGCGGGCGTCCCTCTCCGGGTGGCTGGTCTCCGGCCCATCCCCGCGGGCGCGGGGTCGACACCTGGACCGGGTCGGTCTGGTTCGGTGCTGGCGGACCATCCCCGCGGGCGCGGGGTCGACTCATCCTTCAGCGCGCGGAGACTTTCCCCGCCCGGACCATCCCCGCGGGCGCGGGGTCGACGACGCCGGGGCCGGTGCCGGCGCGGGGTCCGGCGGGCCATCCCCGCGGGCGCGGGGTCGACGACGCCGGGGCCGGTGCCGGCGCGGGGTCCGGCGGACCATCCCCGCGGGCGCGGGGTCGACGACGCCGGGGCCGGTGCCGGCGCGGGGTCCGGCGGACCATCCCCGCGGGCGCGGGGTCGACGTTGAAGTCGAGATCCTGGGTCTTGATGCCGTCGGACCATCCCCGCGGGCGCGGGGTCGACTTCCAGGGCGCATATGCATCCCGGCAGCCGAGAGGACCATCCCCGCGGGCGCGGGGTCGACGGCCATCTTCTTCACGTGGGCGGCCTTCTCGGCGGACCATCCCCGCGGGCGCGGGGTCGACATGACCGACGAGGAGAAGGCCCGTGCCCTCAACGGACCATCCCCGCGGGCGCGGGGTCGACGCCCAGAGCGCCCAGTCGTTGGCGTACCCCCGCGGACCATCCCCGCGGGCGCGGGGTCGACATCCTCGACGACGCGAAGGATCTCCGGAAGGACGGACCATCCCCGCGGGCGCGGGGTCGACTGCCGGATCGGGGAGCCGCACCACGCGCACAGCGGACCATCCCCGCGGGCGCGGGGTCGACGGAATGAAGCCGAAAATCGCCCAGCCCGAGAGCGGACCATCCCCGCGGGCGCGGGGTCGACACCACCTTGCCGCCGGCCACGGCGTTGATGACCGGACCATCCCCGCGGGCGCGGGGTCGACACTTTCTGATCTGGGGCTTTATCGGCTCAGGTGGCTGTTTTCATTTAGTTGCTTTGGGGCACAGACGCAGGGTTCAGCCGTCGAAATCGGCTGGCTGCCAACGGTCGCGCCCTGCACCGCGGACAGCCCCGCGGGCAAGGACAGGGTGGCCGGCTGCTTGCTCATCCGGTGCTCCTGGACTGTCATCTGGCGTGGTGTCACCACGGTATCGCCGCTGTGGGGACCGAGAGCCCGCTGCGGCGAGACCGAAACCAACAGGACGGGACGCTGTCGTGCGTGCCTTTACCTGTCCTGCGCAGTCAGGAGCAAGATCTGGGCCTTGGAGCGGGTGGTGCCGAGCGCGGTGGCCACCGCTTCGGCCAGCATGCTGTCGTCGCACAGTGCGCCGGCGGAGCCTCGCCCTGACCGAGCCCGGGCGGGGCACGTTCGGCACCGTCATGTTCCGCGCCCCTGACAGACCACCGGCGTCTCAGCCGATGTCGGGAGGGTCGATGCGGACCCGCACCGCGTCGGCCGCCGACACCCCCCGCGCCGTCCGGGCCGCCTGCGCCGTTTTGAGGGCGGCTGCGAGGGCCGCGCCGCTGCCCGGCGGGACGCGGATCAGCGCCCGGTCCCCCGGGGACCGCTCCCCGCGCCGCCCGGGTATCGGGACCGGGCCCAGGATCTCCGCGTCCGGGGGCAGCCCGGCGCCCGCCAGGAAG
>NZ_JARAYQ010000428.1:0-4347 GCF_033794505.1 Streptomyces sp. MB09-01
GCCGGCCCGGGACGCGGTGAGCTGCTCGGTGCCGGTGGCCCGGCTGACGGCGGGGCACGAACAGGTCATCAAGGCGGCGCTGTTCGAGGCGCGGGACCGTTGGGTCATGAGCACACGAGCCGTTCGGACGGCGTACGCGACGAGGCCGCCGGCCCCCGCCCCGGGGGCCGGGCGGCGGATCCTGGTGGCGGTGGCCATCGCGGCCACCATGCCGTACCTGGCGCTGAAGACCGCCTGGCTGTCCGGGAGCCGGATCGGGATACCGGACGGCAGCGTGCTGCTGGAGCCCGGGCCGTTCTTCACCGCGGCCAATTCCGTCACGCTGGCCATGGACGCGAGCGTCATCCTGCTCGTCCTGATGCTCACCAGGCCCTGGGGCATGCGGGTGCCCGCTTGGCTGCTGGCCGTCCCGGTCTTCGTGGCCACGGGGCTGCTGACCCCGATCATCACCGCGTTCCCGGGCCAACTGCTCATACGGGCACTCGGCTTCGGGGCGGACCCGGCCGCGGAGGCCGCGCGCGAGCCGTTCCTGGACCCCTGGGTGTTCAACGTGGTCTACGGCGGCTTCACGGTCCAAGGGCTCGCTCTGGCCGGCCTGTTCGTGCCCTATGCGCGAGAGCGCTGGGGACGGCTGTGGCGGGGCGTGAGGGTGGCGGCCCCCTCGGACGGAGTCCGGGGGAGGCTGCCGTCGTCCACGGGGGTGGCGGCGGCAGCCGCGGCCGCGGCCGGCCTGGTGGTCGCGGCGGTGTACGTGTACTGGGCCTTCGGCGGTACGGCCGGGCTGGGTGCCGCGGAGGCGGCCGCGCACTCCGCGGAGACGGGTGTGGTGTCCGCCGTCCACGGGATGTGCGCGCTCGCCGCCGGGGCGGGGGCGCTGCTGCTGGCCCGTGGCGGGGGGCTCCGGGTGCGGGGGCCGCTCGCCCTCGCCTGGGTCGGAGCGGGCGCGACGCTGACCTGGGGGGCCTGGGTGCTGATCGCTTCGCTGGGGCCGCAGCTGGACGGTGGCGAAGGGCCTTCCTCCGCAGCCCTGTTGGCCTACGCTGGCCAGATGATCACCGGATCGCTCACCGCCGCCGTCCTCACCCGGTTCCTCACGTCCCGCCGCGAAGGATGATGCGCGGCGCTCCGGGCCGGCTGCTGGGCGCGCGGGCCCGGCTGCGCTGGGTCCATCTGATCCTCGGCGGGGCGCTGCTGATGCCGTACTTCCTCCTCACCCAGGTGGGGGTCGGTATGGCGGCCGGCGGGGTCAATGCGCTCAACTCCTTCCCGCTGGCCCTCGCCGCCTATGCGGCGGCCCTGCCGCTGGTCGCGGTGACCGCCGTCTTCGGGCTGGTCCGGCCGCTGTCCGTGACCGCCGTCCGGGCCATGTGCGGGGTGCCGGGCGAGCGGCTGGCGGAAGGGCCGGCGCGGTCCTGGGCGGCGCGGGGGCGGACCTCCGCCTGGTGGACCCTGCACCTGGGGGTGGGCGCGTTGGTCAGCGCCCTGACCCTGGCGGTGCCGCCGTGGGGGGTCATGCTGATCGTGCTGCCCTTCGTGAGCGGACTGCGGGAGGCCGAGCTCGGACTGGGGTGGTTCTCCACCAAGGCCGATCCGTACGTGGCCCCCCTGCTCGGGATCGGTCTGCTGGGCGGGCTCGTCCTGTGCGCCGTCGGGGCCGGGGCGTTGCTGGCCCGGATGGCGCCGGTACTGCTCGGGCCGACGGCGGCGGACCGGCTGGCCGCCGCCGAGGAACGGGCCGCCGACCTGGCCGTGCGCAACCGGCTGGCCCGGGAGCTGCACGACGCGGTCGGGCACGCGCTGAGCGCCGTCACCCTCCAGGCGGTCGCCGCCCGGCGGATGCTGGAGCGCGACCCCGCGTTCGTACGGGAGGCGCTGGCCGCGATCGAGGACACCACCCGACGGACGGTGGGCGAGCTGGACGCCGTACTGGGTCTGCTGCGGGACGGGGACGCGGCCCGGCCGGACGCCGTGCCGGCCCCCACCCTCGCCGCCGACCTCGACGGGCTGCTGGCCCGCACCCGGGCGGCCGGCACCACCGTCACCGCACACCAGGACCCCGGGCCCGGCGGGGACTGGGCAGGACTTCCGGCGATCGCCTCCCGCGAGGCGTACCGGATCGTCCAGGAGGGACTCAGCAACGCCCTCCGCCACGGCACCGGCCCGGTGGACCTGCGCATCCGGGTCCGGGCCGGTGCCGTGGCGGAGGGCGTTGCTGAGTCCCTCCTGGACGATCCGGTACGCCTCGCGGGAGGCGATCGCCGGAAGTCCTGCCCAGTCCCCGCCGGGCCCGGGGTCCTGGTGTGCGGTGACGGTGGTGCCGGCCGCCCGGGTGCGGGCCAGCAGCCCGTCGAGGTCGGCGGCGAGGGTGGGGGCCGGCACGGCGTCCGGCCGGGCCGCGTCCCCGTCCCGCAGCAGACCCAGTACGGCGTCCAGCTCGCCCACCGTCCGTCGGGTGGTGTCCTCGATCGCGGCCAGCGCCTCCCGTACGAACGCGGGGTCGCGCTCCAGCATCCGCCGGGCGGCGACCGCCTGGAGGGTGACGGCGCTCAGCGCGTGCCCGACCGCGTCGTGCAGCTCCCGGGCCAGCCGGTTGCGCACGGCCAGGTCGGCGGCCCGTTCCTCGGCGGCGGCCAGCCGGTCCGCCGCCGTCGGCCCGAGCAGTACCGGCGCCATCCGGGCCAGCAACGCCCCGGCCCCGACGGCGCACAGGACGAGCCCGCCCAGCAGACCGATCCCGAGCAGGGGGGCCACGTACGGATCGGCCTTGGTGGAGAACCACCCCAGTCCGAGCTCGGCCTCCCGCAGTCCGCTCACGAAGGGCAGCACGATCAGCATGACCCCCCACGGCGGCACCGCCAGGGTCAGGGCGCTGACCAACGCGCCCACCCCCAGGTGCAGGGTCCACCAGGCGGAGGTCCGCCCCCGCGCCGCCCAGGACCGCGCCGGCCCTTCCGCCAGCCGCTCGCCCGGCACCCCGCACATGGCCCGGACGGCGGTCACGGACAGCGGCCGGACCAGCCCGAAGACGGCGGTCACCGCGACCAGCGGCAGGGCCGCCGCATAGGCGGCGAGGGCCAGCGGGAAGGAGTTGAGCGCATTGACCCCGCCGGCCGCCATACCGACCCCCACCTGGGTGAGGAGGAAGTACGGCATCAGCAGCGCCCCGCCGAGGATCAGATGGACCCAGCGCAGCCGGGCCCGCGCGCCCAGCAGCCGGCCCGGAGCGCCGCGCATCATCCTTCGCGGCGGGACGTGAGGAACCGGGTGAGGACGGCGGCGGTGAGCGATCCGGTGATCATCTGGCCAGCGTAGGCCAACAGGGCTGCGGAGGAAGGCCCTTCGCCACCGTCCAGCTGCGGCCCCAGCGAAGCGATCAGCACCCAGGCCCCCCAGGTCAGCGTCGCGCCCGCTCCGACCCAGGCGAGGGCGAGCGGCCCCCGCACCCGGAGCCCCCCGCCACGGGCCAGCAGCAGCGCCCCCGCCCCGGCGGCGAGCGCGCACATCCCGTGGACGGCGGACACCACACCCGTCTCCGCGGAGTGCGCGGCCGCCTCCGCGGCACCCAGCCCGGCCGTACCGCCGAAGGCCCAGTACACGTACACCGCCGCGACCACCAGGCCGGCCGCGGCCGCGGCTGCCGCCGCCACCCCCGTGGACGACGGCAGCCTCCCCCGGACTCCGTCCGAGGGGGCCGCCACCCTCACGCCCCGCCACAGCCGTCCCCAGCGCTCTCGCGCATAGGGCACGAACAGGCCGGCCAGAGCGAGCCCTTGGACCGTGAAGCCGCCGTAGACCACGTTGAACACCCAGGGGTCCAGGAACGGCTCGCGCGCGGCCTCCGCGGCCGGGTCCGCCCCGAAGCCGAGTGCCCGTATGAGCAGTTGGCCCGGGAACGCGGTGATGATCGGGGTCAGCAGCCCCGTGGCCACGAAGACCGGGACGGCCAGCAGCCAAGCGGGCACCCGCATGCCCCAGGGCCTGGTGAGCATCAGGACGAGCAGGATGACGCTCGCGTCCATGGCCAGCGTGACGGAATTGGCCGCGGTGAAGAACGGCCCGGGCTCCAGCAGCACGCTGCCGTCCGGTATCCCGATCCGGCTCCCGGACAGCCAGGCGGTCTTCAGCGCCAGGTACGGCATGGTGGCCGCGATGGCCACCGCCACCAGGATCCGCCGCCCGGCCCCCGGGGCGGGGGCCGGCGGCCTCGTCGCGTACGCCGTCCGAACGGCTCGTGTGCTCATGACCCAACGGTCCCGCGCCTCGAACAGCGCCGCCTTGATGACCTGTTCGTGCCCCGCCGTCAGCCGGGCCACCGGCACCGAGCAGCTCACCGCGTCCCGGGCCGGC
>NZ_JARAYQ010000429.1:0-4333 GCF_033794505.1 Streptomyces sp. MB09-01
GACCGGGGCTCCGGCGGCCCAGGCGGCGCCGATGGATGCCGGGTCGCGGGCACGCGGCTAGCCCCCCGCCGCCCGCCCCGCCCCGCCCCCACTCCGCTCTGCCCGGGCGATTGACGGCCGGCACAGCCAGGAGCATTATTCATCACATGATGAATAACCAGCCCGAGGGAGCCCCGGCCGCCGTGCACGCCCACGGCCTGACCGTCCGCCGCGGCACCGGCCGTACCCCCCGCACCGTCATCGACTCCATCGCCTTCGATGTCCCCCGCGGCCGCATCACCGGCCTCCTCGGCCCCTCCGGCTGCGGAAAATCCACCCTCATGCGCGCCATCGTCGGCACCCAGGCGCACGTCACCGGCACCCTCGACGTCCTCGGCCGCCCCGCCGGCCACCCCGAGCTCCGCTCCCGCATCGGCTACGTCACCCAGGCGCCCAGCGTCTACGACGACCTCACCGTCCGGCAGAACCTCGACTACTTCGCCGCCGTCCTCGACCCCGGCCGCCCCGCCGCCGACCGCCGCGCCGCAGCCGTACACCGGGCCATCGCGGACGTCGACCTCACCACCCACGCCGACGCGCTCGCCGGCAACCTCTCCGGAGGCCAGCGCAGCCGCGTCTCCCTCGCCGTCGCCCTGCTCGGCACCCCCGAGCTCCTCGTCCTCGACGAACCCACGGTCGGCCTCGACCCCGTCCTGCGCCGCGACCTGTGGAACCTCTTCCACGACATCGCCGCCACCCGCGGCGCGACGATCCTCGTCTCCTCCCACGTCATGGACGAGGCCGAGCGCTGCCACGACCTCCTCCTCATGCGCGAAGGCCGCATCCTCGCCCAGGACACCCCCGACGCACTGCGCACCCGTACCCGCTCCGCCACCGTCGAGGAGGGCTTCCTCCGCCTCGTCGACGGGGCCAACACCCTCGCCGCCCAGGAGACGACCCCGTGAACAGTGCCCGCACCGCCGCCACCGCCGCCCGCGTCCTGCGCCAGCTCCGCCACGACCCGCGCTCCATCGCGCTGATGCTCCTGGTCCCCGTCCTGATGCTCACCCTGCTGCGCTTCGTCTTCGACGGCAGCCCCCGCACCTTCGACGGCATCGGCGCGTCACTCCTCGGGATCTTCCCCCTCATCACCATGTTCCTGGTGACCTCCATCGCCACCCTGCGCGAACGCACCTCCGGCACCCTCGAACGCCTCCTCGCCATGCCCCTGGGCAAGGGCGACCTCATCGCCGGATACGCCCTCGCCTTCGGCGCCGTCGCCGTCCTCCAGTCCCTCCTCGCCACCGGACTCGCCCTCTGGGTCCTCGGCCTCGACGTCGTCGGCTCCCCCTGGCTGCTCCTGCTCGTCGCCCTCCTCGACGCCCTCCTCGGCACGGCCCTCGGCCTCTTCGTCTCCGCCTTCGCCGCCTCCGAGTTCCAGGCCGTCCAGTTCATGCCGGCGGTGATCTTCCCCCAACTGCTCCTCTGCGGCCTGTTCGCCGCCCGCGACACCATGCACCCGGTCCTCGAAGGCGTCTCCGACGTCCTGCCCATGTCCTACGCCGTCGACGGCATGACCCAGGTCCTCACCCACACCGACATGACCGCCGACTTCGTCCGCGACGCCGTGATCGTCGCCGCCTGCGCCCTGCTCGTACTCGCCCTCGGCGCGGCCACCCTCCGCCGCCGCACCCCCTGACCGCACTCCGGACAGTGCCTCCCCCTCCACCGCCCGGGTGCAAGGATGAGGACGTATACGCAGCCCACGCGCAACAGAACATCCCCCGGCCACCGCCGGGAGATACCCCAGGCGAGGTGAATCGGGCATGACCCAGACAGTCGCAGTCCTCGGTACCGGCAAGATCGGCGAGGCTCTGCTCAGCGGAATGATCCGCGGCGGCTGGCCCGCCTCGAAGCTCCTCGTCACGGCCCGCCGCGCCGACAGGGCCGAGGAGCTCCGCACCCGCTACGGGGTCGAGGCCGTCTCCAACGCCGAAGCCGCCAAGCGCGCCGACACCCTCATCCTCACCGTCAAGCCCCAGGACATGGCCAAGCTCCTCGACGAGCTCGCCCCGCACGTCCCCGTCGACCGCCTGGTCATCAGTGGCGCCGCCGGCATCCCCACCTCCTTCTTCGAGGAACGGCTCAGCCCCGGCACTCCCGTCGTCCGCGTCATGACGAACACCCCCGCCCTCGTCGACGAGGCCATGTCCGTCATCTCCGCCGGCAGCCACGCCACCGCCGAGCACCTCGCCCACACCGAAGAGATCTTCGGCGGCGTCGGCAAGACCCTGCGCGTCCCCGAGTCCCAGCAGGACGCGGCCACCGCCCTCTCCGGCTCCGGCCCCGCGTACTTCTACTTCCTCGTCGAGGCCATGACCGACGCCGGCATCCTCCTCGGCCTGCCCCGCGCCCAGGCCCACGACCTGATCGTCCAGGCCGCCATCGGCGCCGCCGTGATGCTCCGCGACAGCGGCGAGCACCCGGTCAAGCTCCGCGAGGCCGTCACCTCCCCGGCCGGTACGACGATCAACGCCATCGTGGAACTGGAGCGGCACGGCGTACGCGCCGCCCTCATCGCCGCCCTCGAAGCGGCCCGCGACCGCAGCCGCGAGCTCGCCTCCGGCAACAGCTGAGACACCCGTATAGGTGGGGTCCCGCAGCGCGCGGGACCCCCACCCCTCACGGCTCCAGCAACCCGATGGCCCGGTACGCCCGGTCCACCACGGGCCGTGCCAGCTCCCGGGCCCGCCCCGCGCCCTGCCGCAGCACCTTCTCCACCTCCGCCGGATCGCCGGCCAGCTCCGCATGCCGCTCCTGCACCGGCCGCAACAGCTCGACCACCGCGTCGGCGACGTCCCGCTTCAGCGCCCCGTACCCGCTGTACCCGTCGGCGAGCCGGACCGGATCGCCCCCGGTGCACGCGGCCAGGACGTCCAGCAGGTTCGCGACCCCCGGCCGCGCCTCCCGGTCGTAGACCACCGCACCGTCCCCGCTGTCGGTGACCGCACGCATCACCTTCTTGCGCACGACGCCGGGCTCGTCGAGCAGGTAGACGATCCCCGCCCCGTTCTCATGGGACTTCCCCATCTTCGAGGTCGGCTCCTGCAGGTCCATGACCCGCGCGGCCACCGCCGGATGCGTCGCCTTCGGCACGGTGAAGGTGTGCCCGTAGCGCTGGTTGAAGCGCACCGCCAGGTCGCGCGTCAGCTCCACGTGCTGGCGCTGGTCCTCCCCGACCGGCACCTCCTGGGTCCCGTACGCCAGGATGTCGGCGGCCATCAGCACCGGATAGGTGAGCAGCGACAGCCGTACGCCCTCCCCTGAAGCCTGCGCCTTCGCCGCCTTCTCCTTGTACTGGATCATCCGCCGTAGCTCCCCGTCGGTGGCGGTGCACTCCAGCAGGTACGCCAGCCGCGTGTGCTCGTCGACATGGCTCTGCACGAAGAGCGTGCACCGCTGTGGATCCAGCCCGGCGGCGAGCAGCAGCGTCGCCGCCTGCCGGCTCAGCCGCCGTACGCGCGCCGGCTCGTGCTCGACGGTCAGCGCGTGGAGATCGACGACGCAGAACAGCGCCTCGTCCGGCTCCTGGTCGATGGCGACCCACTGCCGTACGGCCCCCAGGTAGTTCCCCAGCGTCAGATGTCCCGTCGGCTTGACCCCGCTGAAGATCCTCGTCATGTCCTGCTCTCCCTGTGTGTGAGTGGTGCCGGGGCCACCGCGCCGGGCGACCGAGCCACTCCCGGGAGGGAGAAACGAAAACGGCCGCCGAAGCGGCGGCCGTGAGCGCATGCGTGCTCGTGTGGAAGGTCGGCCGCCGTCAGGCGGCCCACCAGCGAAGGCTGAGCGTGAGCGCATGCGTAGTCATGGGGGCCAGCGTAGACGGCCGGGGGTGAGCGCGGAGGGAGTTTCTAGGACGTCCGCGCGGCGGCCGGCGGGGGGTTGACACAGGTGTGCCCGGTCCGTAAGGTTCTTCGAGTTGTCCGAAGTGAGCGCCGACCCCGGTCGGTCCCCGGACGGCCATTCCGCACTACACATTCGAACGAACGACGCACTCCGTCGGCTCGTTTTCATGCGTATTTGCGAATGAGGAATCCGTGTCCGAGGACGCCGCCGCCGATTAGGTTCGGGGGCGAGGAATCCGCTACTGTCTCACTCGCCGAAGGGGCCGAACAGCCTCGAGGTAAAGCCCGCTGACTGGGAGTCAGGCCCGCAAGGATCTGATAGAGTCGGAATCGCCGGAAAGGGAAAGCGCGAAAGCGCAGGAACTGGAAAGCACCGAGGAAATCGGGCCCGAAAGAGTCTGATAGAGTCGGAAACGCAAGAACACAGAACGAAAGCCCGGAGGAAAGCC